>JAZKZU010000052.1:0-12140 GCA_045612825.1 Eubacteriales bacterium | reverse complement strand
CTCCTTGCACTAACCCCATCGTTACCCCGATGTGCAACGCTATGTTTGCTATCAAGGGCCGCAATACCATTATTGTTGCTCCCCATCCGAGAACCAAGAAGTGCAACAAGGTTGTTATCGATGCCATGAATGAGGCGCTGGCTAAGCTTGGCGCTCCCGCTAACATCATTCAGACAATCGAGGAGCCTTCGATTGAAGCCTCTTCCGAGCTGATGAAGGGTGTTGACGTTGTTGTGGCTACCGGTGGCGGTGCTATGGTTAAGTCGGCATACAGCAGCGGCAAGCCCGCTTACGGTGTTGGCCCTGGTAACGTACAGTGCATTATCGACACCGATGCCGATATTACCGAGTGCGTGCCCAAGATTATTGCCGGCCGTAAGTTTGATAACGGTATCATTTGCTCCGGTGAGCAGACTGTGATTGCTCATGCCGACCAGTATGATGCCATCATGGCTGAGTTCAAGAAAAACAAGGCTGTTCTCATTACCGATGCTGCTGAAAAGGCTGCTCTGCGTGAAGCTCTGTTCCCGGGCGGCGTTATGAACAAGGATCTGGTTGGTCAGTCGGTACAGAAGATTGCGGCGGCTGCCGGTCTGAATGTTCCCGAAGGCACTCCTGTTATCCTGGTTGAGGCTGACGGTTATGGCAAGGATGATCTGTTCTCCAAGGAGAAGATGTGCCCCGTTATCTCTACATATAAGTATAACACATTTGAAGAGGCCGTTGTAATTGCCCGTGCAAATTTGGATGTGGAAGGTAAGGGCCATAGCGTTTCGATCCATTCCAACAACAGAGAACATCTGGAATATGCAGGTGAAACCATTGAGGTTGCTCGTGTGCTGGTGAATCAGATATGCTCGACCATGAACGGCGGCGCTTTCACCAACTCCCTGACTCCGACCACGACTTTGGGTTGCTGCTCTTGGGGTAACAACAGCATTTCCGAGAACTTTGGCTTTAAGCACCTGATCAACTATATCCGTATTGCTGAGAATCTGCCCAACAAGGCAGTTCCGACTGACGAAGAAGTGTGGGGTTAATTCGATTATGGATTTAATGGAATATAAAGCCAGAGAGCTTTTCGATGCTGCTGGTCTCCCTGTAAAGAAGGGTGTTACATCGGACACGGTTGACGGTCTGGTATCGGCTCTTGAGGGCAGTGATATTTCTTTCCCGCTCGTTTGCAAGGCTCAGGTTCAGATCGGTGGACGTGGCAAGGCCGGCGGTATCAAGGTTGCTAACAATGTTGAAGAACTGCGTGAGGTTGCCGGTCAGATCCTTGGCATGGATATCCGTGGTCACATTGTTAAAAAGTTGATGGCGGTTGAAATGGCCGAGGTCGCTACAGAGATGTATGTTTCGATCATGCTGGATCGCTTGACCAAGTGCCCGCTGATCATCTTCTCTCCCTGCGGTGGTATGGATATTGAGGAAACCTCCCGTACCAATCCCGAAATGATTTTCAAGGTTCCCGTCAATCCGATTGACGGTATTACCTCTGAGATCACGGCAGATTTGGCAGCTAAGGCCGGCTTGTCGGGCGATACCGCTAAGCAGTTTGAGGCGGCTTTGGTTAAACTGTATGATTTCTTCATGCAGGCCGATTGCATGCTCGCTGAGATTAACCCGATCGTTGTGGATAAGAACGGTGACATTATTGCGCTTGACGGCAAGGTATCCGTGGATGACAGTGCCGTTTACCGTCAGCCTGAAGTTGCTGAATTCAAAGCTGAAATGGCTAAGGATGAACTTCATTACATCAAGGAAGCCAGAGACATCAAGATGCTCTACATTCCGATCGATGAAGAAGGCACCATTGCCGTGGCTTCCAACGGTTCGGGCATGCTGATGAGCTGTATGGACCGTATTGCCGATAAGGGCATGAAGGTTGGCGTTGGTATGGACTTGGGCGGTGGCCCGACCCATGACCGCATTAAGCTTGCCGTACATCTGCTGCTGAGCAATCCCAAGATCAAGGGCTTGTTCATGAATATCTTTGGCGGCATCACCCGTTGCGACGAGGTTGCGGAAGGTATCCGACTGGCTAAGGAAGAGTTTGGCATTGATAAGTTGATCGTTGTACGCTTTGAGGGTACAAATAAGGACAAGGGTCTTGAAATTTTGAGCAATATTCCGAATGTTGTTTATGCAGATGGACTGATTCAGGGTGTTGATGCACTGGTTGAAAGGAGAGAGCAACTGTGAGTATTTTGATTGATGAAAATACCAAACTGATCATTCAGGGTATTACCGGTCGTGAAGGCACTTTCCATTGCGAACAGATGCTTCAATACGGCACGAAGGTAGTAGCCGGTGTAACTCCCGGCAAGGGTGGACAGGAGGTTCTCGGCGTTCCCGTATTCAATACGGTACAGGAAGCCATGGATGCTACCGATGCTAACGCTACCGTCCTCTTTGTTCCTGCAAAATTTACCAAGGCCGGCTTGCTGGAGGCGATTGAGGCCAAGGTGCCGACCATCATTACCATTGCCGAGCATGTGCCGGTTCATGATATGATGGAAGTGTATCACAAGGCTCGCCGTGCCGGTGTTAAGGTTGTTGGTCCTAACTCCTTTGGTGTTATCTCTCCCGGTAAGTCCAAGGCCGGATTTATGGCGCATCGCCTCTTTATCCCCGGTAATGTTGGCTTGATGTCCCGTAGTGCTACCAACTGCTACGAAACGGTACTGATGCTGACTCAGGCCGGCATTGGCCAGAGTACTTGTGTCGGTGTTGGCGGCGATATGATCCCCGGTTCGACCTTTGTGGATGTTCTGCCTCAGTTTGAAGCGGATCCGGAAACCAAATGCGTGATCATGATTGGTGAAATCGGCGGTAACGAAGAAGAATTGGCCGCTGAATATATCAAGAATCACATGACCAAGCCGGTCATTGCCTTGATTGCTGGTAAGAATGCGCCTAAGGGCAGAAGCATGGGTCATGCCGGTGCGATCGTTTCGGCTGACGGTACGGGTAGTGCGGAGAACAAGGAAAAGGTTCTTCGTGAAGCCGGTGTACATATTGCCGAAACCACAACGCACATTGTGGATATCGTTAAGCAAGTTATGGCTGAAAATAAATAAATTAGAGGTGCAATTATGACGAAAAAACAGTATCTTGACACCTTATCGATGATGCATCGTATTCGTGCATTCGAGTATAAGGCTGTTGAATTCTTTGAGACCAACGTATTGCGTGGTTCTGTGCATCTTTGCATTGGTGAAGAAGCCGCTCCCGCTACGATGGCTAACTTTATCACGGATGAAGATTACATTACTTCTACTCACCGTGGCCACGGCCACTGTATCGCCAAGGGCGCTGATCCCAAGTACGCTCTGTGCGAGCTGATGGGTAAGCAGGACGGCTATTGTCAGGGCCGCAGCGGTTCGATGCACATTGCCGACTTCTCCAAGGGTAACTTGGGCGCTAACGCTATCGTCGGCGGAGGCTATCCGATCGCTACCGGTGCTGCTCTGGGTGTAAAAATGCAGAATCAGGACCGTGTGGTGGTTTGCTGGAGCGGTGACTCGGCGACCAACGAAGGTACTTTCCATGAGGCGCTCAACTTGGCCGCTATCTGGAAGCTGCCGGTTATTTTCGTAGTAGAAAACAACCTGTACGGAATTTCCGTTCCTTCTTGGCAGAGCACTTCGGTTAAGGATATTTCCGTTCGTGGCGCTTCCTACAACATCCCCGGCATCACGGTTGACGGTAACGATGTTGCGGCGCTGGCTAAGGTATTTGAAAAGGCCGTGAAGGATGTACGTGCCGGCAAGGGCCCCATCCTGATCGAGACCAAGACCTATCGTCACCTCGGCCACTGGGTTGGTGACCCGACTCCGTATCGTACTCGTGAAGAGGTTGAAGAATGGAAGCAGAAGGATCCCATTCCCAGACTGCGTGAGTATCTGATGAAAGAGTATAAAGTTACGGTTGAAGAGCTGGATGCCATTGCGGACGCCGCTCAGAAGGAAATTGATGAAGCGGCTGAATATGCTCTCAATGCTGCTGAACCCGATCCGGCAAATGTGCTGGTCGATGTATTCTATGAAGGGGGTAACAACTAATGAGTATCAAGAGTTATGCTAACGCAGTAAGAGATACCATCGCTGCCGAAATGCGCAGAGATGATAAAGTTTTCGTCATGGGCGAAGACATTGAAGTTCTCGGTGGTATTTTTGGTTGTACCAGAGGTCTTGCCGATGAGTTTGGTGTAGACCGTGTTCGTAACACCCCGATCAGTGAGGCCGGCTTCGTTGGCGCAGGTTTGGGTGCTGCTTGTGTTGGTATGCGTCCGATCGTTGAGCTGATGTATATGGACTTCTCTCTGGTTGCTGCCGATCAGATTATCAATCAGGTTGCTAAGACCCGCTACGTATTCGGCGGTAAAGCCCGTATTCCTCTGGTTATCCGTGGCCAGCAGGGTGTTGGCCGTGGTAATGCGGCTACCCACTCTCAGAGCATGGAAGCCCTGTTTGTGCATTTCCCGGGGCTTAAGGTAGTTATGCCTTCTACGCCGGATGATGTTGTCGGCTTGCTCCGTACTGCGATTCGTGATGATAACCCCGTTATCTTCATTGAACATAAGCAGTTGTACGTGCAGAAAGCAGAAGTCAACGATGATCCCGATTACATGATTCCTTTCGGCAAGGCCAAGGTTGTTCGTGAGGGTAGTGACGTTACCGTTGTCGGTACTCATACTTACGTGCAGAAGGCCGTTAATGTTGCGAAGGAACTGGAGAAGGAAGGCATCAGCGTAGAGGTTATCGATCCTCGTACCATCGTGCCTCTCGATATGGAAACCATTGCTAACTCGGTTAAGAAGACCGGTCGTGCCGTTGTGGTTCATGAGGCTCATAAGCGTTGCGGTATCGGTGCCGAAATCGGCTCTCAGATCTCCGAAAATTGCTTTAAGTATCTGGATGCTCCCGTTGAGCGTCTCGGCGCTAAGGATTGCCCGCTGCCGTTTAACCTCGGCCTTGAGAATGCGGTTGTTCCTCAGGAAAAGGACATCTACGACGCCATCAAGAGAACGTTGTATAAATAAGGGAGGCAAAGAATATGGCATCTAATATCATTATGCCTAAACAGGGTCTCCAGATGACCGAGGGTACCATCATCAAGTGGTTGAAAAAAGAGGGCGAAACCGTCAATGAGGGCGAGCCTCTCTTCGAGATGGAAACCGATAAGTTGACCATCACCATCGATTCTACCGCTACCGGTACTCTTCTTAAGATTGTCCATGGCGAGGGCGATTTGGTTCCCATCACCGAGACGATTGCCATTGTTGGTGAGCCCGGCGAAGCGGTGGATGTTGCGGCATCTGCTCCTGCTCCTGCGGTTGAAGCGCCTGCCGCCCCTGCAATGGATCTGAGCAGTGTAAATGCTTCGGCCATCATTATGCCCAAGCAGGGCCTGCAGATGACAGAGGGTACTATTATCAAGTGGTTGAAAAAGGAAGGCGAAGCCGTCAATGAAGGCGAGCCTCTCTTTGAGATGGAAACGGATAAGCTGACCATCACCATCGATTCTACCGCTACCGGCACGCTTCTTAAGATCGTTCGCGGCGAAGGGGAAGTAGTTCCCATTACCGAAACGATTGCCATTGTTGGCGAAGCCGGCACCGATGTTTCGGCCTTTACGGCGGCTCCCGCTGCGGTTTCGGCTCCCGTTGAAACGGCGGCGGTATCTGCTCCTGTGGCTGCTCCCGCGTCTGCTCCGGCAGTAACCCGTGCTCCCGGTGAAAGAGTCTTTTCTACTCCTCGTGCCCGTATGAGAGCACAGGAGAAGGATATTGATATTCAGAAGATTGCCGGCTCCGGTCCGGATGGTCTGATTATTGAGAAGGATGTCCTGAATTCGAATATAACGGCTGTCAAGGTTACTCCTGTGGCTAAGGTTATTGCCGAGCAGAACGGTGTGGATCTGGCTGACGTTAAGGGGACGGGCGCAAATGGAAAGATCATGAAGTCCGATGTGATGGATGTTCTGTCCAAGTCTGCCTTTGTTCCGGCTGAAGTTTCGGCTCATGAAGAAACTGTCATTCCGATGACGGGTATGCGCCGTGCGATTGCCAACAACATGATGAACAGCTTGACCTCCATGGCTCAGGCAAATCATCGCATGAAGGTAGATATGAGCGAATCGGTTCGCTTCCGTGCGAAACTGAAGGCGGCCGACATCAAGGTTTCTTATACCGATATCCTGATCAAGGCTGTTTCTCATGCTTTGATGAAGTTCCCGATGCTCAATTCAACGGTTCGCGGTAATGACATTATTACCAGAAACTATGTCAACATGGGTGTTGCGGTTGCTATCGATGGCGGCCTGATTGTTCCGAATATCAAGGATGCACAGGCGAAATCGGTTGTTGAGATTCATGCTCAGGTTGCCGATCTGGCCGGTAAGGCCAAGGATGGTAAACTGTCCCGTGAGGAATATACCGACGGTACCTTTACCATCACCAACCTCGGCATGTACGATGTAGATGAATTTACTGCTGTTATCAATCCTCCCGAAGCGGCTATTCTGGCAGTTGGTAAGATTGCCGATACGCCCGTGGTGGAGAACGGTGAGGTAGTGGTTCGTCCGATCATGACCTTGTCCTTGACCTATGATCACAGAATCATTGACGGCGCTCCCGCCGCTCAGTTCTTGCAGTATGTCAAGACATTGCTTCAGAATCCTTATCTGATGATGTAATTTTGTCAGGGCGTGTAGCAACCGTTACACGCCCTGCATCACAAACTCAAACAATAGGAGTAGAAAAAATGGCATATCAATATGAAGTTGCCGTTCTGGGCGGTGGCCCCGGCGGCTATGTAGCGGCCATTGCCAGTGCTCAGTTGGGCATGAAAACGGTTCTGATTGAAAAAGATTCCCTTGGTGGCACCTGCTTAAATCGTGGTTGTATTCCTACGAAAGCATTGCTTCATTCGGCTGAACTGTACCGTGAAGCGAAAGAGGCGGCTGAATATGGCGTGTTTGCCGAAAATGTTACCTTTGATTATGCAAAGGTTGCGGCAAAGAAAGATGCTGTTGTATCTCGCTTGGTTCGTGGCATTGAGGGCTTAGTGCGTGGCAATAAGGTCACACTGGTTCGTGGCGAAGGTAAGTTCACGGATGCTCATACGATTGTGGTTTCCGGTCAGGAGAATACCACCGTTACTTTTGATAAGGCAATTATTGCTACCGGTTCTTATCCGTCCCGTATTCCCATCCCCGGCACCGATCTGCCTGGTGTCATGGATAGTGACGGCTTCCTGGCAATGACTACGCTGCCCAAGTCGGCCGTTATGATCGGCGGTGGCGTTATCGGTCTGGAATTTGCCTCGGTACTTAAGGATTTCGGCAGTGATGTTTCAGTTGTTGAAATGATGTCTGAAATTCTGCCCGGTACCGATAAGGAAATTGCCGCAGGCATGCGCAAGATTTTGGAGAAGAAGGGTATTCGTTTCTATCTGAACGCCAAGGTTTCCAAGATCGAAGCGGGCCTTACCGTGCACTTTGAGCAGAACGGTCAGCAATTAAGCGAGAAGGGTGAAATTGCCGTTCTTTCGACCGGTCGTCGTCCTCTGTCGCAGAATGTTGGCTTTGAGGTGCTTGGTCTTAAGATGGAACGTGGCTTTGTTACGGTTGATGATTATTGCTGCACCAACGTGCCGAATATCTATGCCATTGGCGACGTAAACGGCAAGAAGATGTTGGCTCATGCGGCCAGCGAGCAGGGTATGGTTGCGGCCAGAAACTGTAAGGAAGGCAATCATCATAAAGCCGACTTTACCTTGATCCCCGCCTGCGTTTATACCACTCCTGAAATTGCCTGTGTCGGTATGGACGAAGAAACGGCTAAGAAGGCCGGATATGCGGTTAAGGTTGGCAAGTTTGCCTCGACCGGTAACGGTAAATCCTTGATCGTCGGCGAGCAGGAAGGTTTCGTTAAAATTGTTTCGGACGAAAAAACGGGCGAAATTCTCGGTATGCAGTTGTTCTGCGACCGTGCTACCGATATGATTGGTGAAGGTCTGGCGGCCATTAAGCTCGAAAGCACCGTTCATGAAATTGCCGAAGCGGTTCACCCGCACCCGACTGTAAATGAAATGATTATGGAAGCGGCTCATACCATTCTGGGTGAGTGTGCTCATAGCATCAAGAGATAAGGGTGACGGCATGAAATTTGAGTTGAATTACAGCAAGACTCAGGTATCCTTTGAGATTCCTGATTCGAATTATTCTTGTACCATCAAGGCCAATCCAGTTAATGCGCAGGAAGCCGGCAGGGAAGAGGTTCGTCGTTCTTTGGCCGAGCCGATCGGCGCTCCTCGTCTGCGTGAAGTGGTAAAGCCCGGTGAGAAGATTGTTATTATCACCAGCGATATTACCCGTCCCGTACCGAGCTATGATGTAATTCCTCCCATTCTCGAGGAATTGCAGGAGGCAAATGTAAAGTTCGAGGACGTTACAGTTGTTTTCGCTCTCGGTTCTCACCGTGCCCATACCGAAGAAGAGATGATTCGTCTGGTTGGCAAGGAAGTTTACGATATGGTAAATTGTATTGATGCCAATGCTAAGAATTGCGTGCATTTAGGAACTACCAAGGTTGGTACGCCGGTGGATGTGTTTGATGTAGTGGCTAACGCTGATCGCAGAATCTGCGTCGGCAACATTGAATATCATTACTTTGCCGGTTATTCCGGTGGTGCTAAAGCCATTATGCCGGGTGTGTCGACCTGCGACGCCATTCAGGTAAATCATTCCATGATGGTCCGTGAAGAGGCGGCCACCGGTCGTATTGAAGGCAATCCTGTGCGTGAAGATATTGATAGTGTTGCCCAGTTTTGTCCGATTGACTATATTGTCAATGTGGTTCTCAGCGAACACAAGAAAATCCTCAAGTCCTTTGCCGGTCACTATATCGATGCGCACCGTGCCGGATGCCGTTTCTTGGATACGCTGTATAAGGTGAATATTAATGAACGTGCGGAAATTGTCGTGGCGTCCTCGGGCGGTTATCCTAAGGATTTGAATTTGTATCAGGCTCAGAAGGGGCTGGACAATGCTAAATTTGCCGTAAAGGACGGCGGTGTGATCATCTTGGTGGCATCCTGCAAGGAAGGCTTGGAAAATAAGAGCTTTGAACGCTGGATGACAACCATGACACCCGATGAAATGGTTGTGGAGATCAAAAAGAACTTTGAACTCGGCGGCCATAAGGCGGCGGCGATTGCGCTGGTAAAGCAAAAGGTGGATATTTATTTGGTTAGTGATTTGGAGCCGGATTTTGTCCGTTCCATTCATCTGACTCCCTTTGCTTCGGTACAAGAAGCCGTGGATGCGGCTTTTGCTAAGTGTGGTAAAGAGGCTAAGGTTACTGTTATGCCCTATGCCGGATCTACACTTCCGCAATGTGAGTAAATAGAAAAGAACTCAGCCATGGCTGATTTCTTTTTTTTAATGGATAAAGTTTTTACTGCAAATGTAAATGAATAAAATAATGGCGCCGTATTGACAAATTTTTTGAAATCATATATAATCAATGCGATACATGTGAAGGGGTGATGGCATGACATTTTCCGAGATACAGGAACGTCTGGAAATCTGCCCGTTGGTTGCCTCGGTGCATGAAGATCGATTCGAGCAGGCATTGAAATCGCCGGCACAGATTGTGTTTTTGTTGGAAGGCACCGTTATGACGGTGGCTGAGCAAATTCGCATGGCGCATGAAAAAGGCAAGGCAATTTTCGTGCATATTGATTTGATGCGCGGAATCGGCAAGGATCGATACGGTGTGGAATATCTGGTCAAGCTTGGTGCTGATGGTATCATTAGTACAAAGGCATCGTTGATCAAGAGCGCAAAAGAACTGGGCGTGATTGCCGTTCAGCGGTATTTTGCCATCGACTCGCAGGGGATTGAAAGCATCCGAGAGATGATCGGAACAACGCATCCGGATTTCATTGAGATTTTGCCGGGTGTAATCAATAAGGTCATTGCCCGTTTTGTTTTGGAAAATGTGCCGGTAATCGCCGGCGGGTTGATCGAAACAAAAGCGGAGGTCATGGCTGCGCTGGGCTGTGGTGCCGTTGCGGTATCAACAGGAACACAGGAATTGTGGACGCTATAAACTGAATATTTCCGAAGAGATAAAGAGTAACGGAAAATAAGACGGTTAAGCCGCCTTATTTTTCTGTTACCTTTTTTGTTTTTTTAAAAAAATTTACTTGCTGAAAAGGAGTAGACAATGAAGTATGATGTACTGATTGCCGGTGCGGGAGTCATCGGCGGCATGGTGGCTCGGGAGTTGTCAAAATATCAACTTTCCGTCTGCCTGTTGGGTAAGGAAAATGACGTGGCCATGGGGGCTACGAAAGCCAACAGCGGTATTATCCACGGCGGCTATGACCCCGAACCGGACACGCTGAAGGCGGAAATGAACACAAAGGGTGTGGAACTGCTGTATGAAGCAGCCAAGCAGTTGCATGTGCCGTACCGTCAAAACGGTTCGATGATCTGCGCCTTTGGTGCGGAGCAGGAAGATGCCATTCATGAATTGTATGAGCGTGGTCTGCAAAACGGCATATCGCAAATGAAGGTTCTCAGCGGCGAGGAAGCCCGTAAACTCGAGCCGAATCTTTCTGAAGAAATCACCCTTGTGCTCCATGTGCCGACAGCCGGAATTATCTGCCCGTACAAACTTACCATTGCCGCTGTCGGTAATGCTATGGATAATGGGGTAGAGCTGAAGCGTAACTTTGAAATTGCCGCCATCGAAAAGAAAGAGCATTTCACGGTTCGGGCAACTTCGGGAGAAACGGTAGAAGGTGAGTATCTAATCAACTGTGCCGGTTGCTACAGTGATAAAATTGCCGCTATGGCCGGAGATTGTGACTTTACCATCATTCCTCGTTCGGGCGAATATCTGTTGCTGGACCGCACGGCAGGCAATATGGTTTCTCACACAATTTTCCAGGTCCCCTCAAAAGAAGGAAAGGGAATTCTGGTATCCCCCACAGCGGATGGGAATCTGTTGACGGGTCCCACGGCTATGGTGGTAGATACTCCCGAAAATACAGAATTAACACAGGAAGGCATCGATACGGTAATCCGCTTGGCAAGAAAGAGCGTACCGAATGTGAATTTCCGTCAGGTGATCACGTCGTTTGCCGGTGTGCGTTCCTCTGAAAAGAAGGGCGATTTTATCATTGAAGCATCGGACAAAGTCCCCAATTTTGTTCAGGCGGCGGCTATTGATTCGCCGGGCTTGACCTCCAGTGTAGCCATTGCCCGTCGAGTTGTGGAAATTCTCGGTTCTCTTGGCCTTTCATTGGCAACCAAAGAAAATTGGTGCGGGGAGCGTGAGGATATGGAGAGCTTCCATCACCTGTCCGATAAGCAAAAGGATGCATTTATTAAGGAAAACCCTGATTTCGGAAAAATCATCTGCCGTTGTGAAATGATCAGCGAGGGTGAAATCCGTCAAGCGATTACTCAAAATCCGCCGGCTTTGGATATGGATGGGGTAAAACGTCGTACCCGTGCCGGTATGGGTCGTTGTCAGGGCGGTTTCTGTTCTCCTTATGTCATGAAAATGATTGCGCAGGAGAATGGAATCGATCAACAGGATGTTACGAAAAAGGGACATGGATCTCACATGCTGATAGGGAGGATCAAATAATGACGCAACATGATATTGTAGTGGTCGGTGGCGGTCCTGCCGGTATGGCGGCGGCTGTTGCGGCTTATGATAAAGGGATTACCGATGTGGTCATTTTGGATCGTGAGGAGAACCTTGGCGGTATTCTTCGTCAATGTATTCATAATGGCTTCGGGTTACATAAACTTGGGCGGGAACTGACCGGCCCTGAATATGCGGCCGTATACGCCGATATGGTACGGGAGCGTGGCATAACGGTCTATCATGAAACCATGGTGACCGATATTACTAAAGATAAAGTAGTAACGGCAACCAACCGTAGCGGAATCTTGAAAATTCAGGCAAAGGCTGTCATTTTGGCCATGGGATGCCGTGAGCGGAGCCGAGGCGCGCTAAATATCTGCGGTACTCGTCCCGCCGGCATCTATAGCGCCGGAACTGCCCAGAAACTGATCAACTGCGAAGGATACATGGTTGGTAAAAAGGT
>JAZKZU010000051.1:0-1754 GCA_045612825.1 Eubacteriales bacterium | reverse complement strand
TCCGGACGGCGAACGTGAGATAAACGGTGTTTACATCGGCGATCTTCTCAGCTGGGTCATGGGCCGCGCAAAAGCCGATCAGGCCTGGATCACCATTATGTCCAACAACAACATTGTAGCGGTTGCCACCTTGGCGGATACGGCCTGTATCATTCTGGCGGAAGGCGTTATGCCGGACGACGGTGTGGATGCTTTGGCCAATGCTAAGGGAATCAACATCTTGGTGAGTGAGCACGGTGCCTATGAAACGGCGCTGATGCTGGCCCAAAACCTATGAACCGCTATTATTACGATCTGCACATTCATTCCTGCCTATCTCCTTGCGGAGATAACGAAAATACCCCCAACAATCTGGTGGGCATGGGCGTGTTGAACGGATTGCAGATCATGGCGTTAACCGATCATAATACTTGCAAAAACTGTCCTGCCTTCTTCAAGGCGGCACGCAAGCACGGTATTATCCCCATCCCCGGTATGGAACTGACAACGGCGGAAGATATCCACATGGTTTGCCTGTTTCCCACATTGGAAGCGGCTATGGCATTCGATGAGGAGATCAGCAAGCGCCGTATACGGATTCCCAATCGTACGGACATTTTTGGGGAACAGTGGATCATGGATGAAAACGATGAGATTATCGGTGAAGATCCGGATCTGCTCAGTAACGCCACTACCATTCCGATTGAAGAAGCCCCCGGGCTGGTTGAGCATTTCGGCGGTGTGTGCTATCCGGCGCATATCGATCGGGAGGCAAACGGTATCATTTCAACCCTTGGTACCATCCCCACCTTTCCTGAGTTTTCCTGCATGGAACTCCATGACGGAACAAAGGAGGAGGAGTACCGACAAGCCTATGCGCTTGACAGGTGTGTAGTCGTGTCGTGCAGCGATGCCCACTATCTGTGGGACATCAAGGAGAAGGATGGCTACTTGGAATTGGAGGATGAGCCGTACAGCAGCGCACGGGTACGGGAAAATCTGATTGAATATCTGAGGAGGGGACGATGAAAGAATTATCACTCAACATCTTGGATATCGCAGAAAATTCCGTCAAAGCGGGCGCGAGCTTAACCGAGATCCTGCTGGATCAGACCGGGGAAATGCTGACCATCACCATTCGGGATGACGGTTGCGGCATGGATGCCCAAACGGTAAGTCGGGTAACCGATCCCT
Source organism: Eubacteriales bacterium (assembly GCA_045612825.1). GTDB lineage: Bacteria > Bacillota > Clostridia > Oscillospirales > UMGS1783 > CAKSHC01. Next base: position 581 of record JAZKZU010000051.1, on the reverse strand, counting down.
TTTATACAACACGGACGACACGGCCGGTCGGGCTGGGGTTGCCGTTGTTGAAACTGGAAGCGGAAATGACCGGCGGAACGGTAACGGTAGAGTCTAAGGATCAAGCCCAGCACCCTCAGGATCACGGCACAACAGTAAAAGCGGTGTTTTATCATACGCATATTGACTGTCCGCCGCTGGGTGATGTGATCGGTACGATGGTGACGTTGGTGCAAGGCCATCCCGATACGGATTTCCTTTTCCGACATGAATATGGCGGGAGGGAAGCCGTTGAACTTGACACGCGCATCTTGCGTGAGGTGTTAGGCGAAGTGCCATTAAACAGTTTTGAAGTACTACAGTGGATTCAAGGTTCGCTTCTTGAGGCTTACGAGTCTTGGGAAACGGCCTGAAAATAAAGTATAATTTTTCCAAAGAAAGGATAAATCTTATGAAATCATTAGAAGAACTCCAGGCAATCAAGGAAAAAATGCAGAACAAAGTTGTCCTGCGTGAAGGAACCGGTGAGAAGCGTGTCGTTGTCGGCATGGCTACCTGCGGTATCGCCGCCGGCGCCCGTCCTGTTCTGTCTGCTTTTGTTG
>JAZKZU010000050.1:0-9425 GCA_045612825.1 Eubacteriales bacterium | reverse complement strand
GAAGACCAGCTGCCGGTGCTGCTGCCCAACGTGGACAACTATGAGCCGACCGACTCCGGCGAGTCCCCACTGGCTACCATGTCCGATTGGATTAACACGACCTGTCCACATTGCGGAGCGCCGGCTCGCAGAGAGACCGATACGATGCCGCAGTGGGCGGGATCTTCGTGGTATTTCCTGCGCTACATTGACCCGAACAACGATGATGCGCTGGCTTCGAAGGAGGCGCTGGAGTACTGGTCGCCGATCGACTGGTATAACGGCGGTATGGAGCACACCACGCTGCATTTGCTCTATTCTCGGTTCTGGCATAAGTTCCTGTATGATTTGGGCGTAGTGCCGACCTGTGAACCCTATCAGAAGCGCACCTCGCACGGTATGATTTTGGGTGAGAACGGCGAAAAGATGTCTAAGTCCCGCGGGAATGTGGTCAATCCCGATGATGTGGTGGCCGAGTACGGTGCTGACACCTTGCGCTTGTTTATCATGTTTATTGGTGACTTTGAGAAGGCGGCGCCTTGGTCGAGCCAGTCGATCAAGGGATGCAAGCGGTTCTTGGAGCGTGTCTTTAACCTGCTGGATATGATGGTAGAGGGCGACGATTACGGCGCTCTGGAAAAGAATTTCCATAAGACCATCAAGAAGGTTTCGGCGGATATTGAGGACATGAAGTTCAATACGGCGATTGCTTCGCTGATGGCATTACTTAATGATATTTATGCGGCGGGATCGATCACCAAGAAGGCGCTGAGCGATTATATTCTGTTGGTCAGCCCCTTTGCTCCGCATCTGGCAGAGGAAATGTGGCAGTTGTGCGGCCATGAGCAGGACATCACCACTTCGGCCGTTTGGCCCGCATATGACGAGAGCAAGACGGTGGATGACACCATTCAGATTCCCGTTCAGATCAACGGCAAATTGCGCAGCCTGATTCCCATTGCGCCCGACTCGGAGCAGCAGGCGGTAGTGGATTTGGCGCTTGCTGACGAGAAAGTGAAGGCCGCCATTGACGGAAAATCTGTCTTTAAGACGATTTATGTTAAAAATAAGTTAATTAACTTGGTTGTAAAGTAAAATATTGCTTGACAATTGATGATAGGTTTATTATAATTAAACTCGTAGTTTTAAGGTTTCATATTCGGAGGGAGGGTAGAACATAATGGCAGTCGTTAAAGTTAAAGAAAACGAGTCGCTCGACAGCGCTCTTAGAAGATTTAAGAGATCCTGCTCGAAGGACGGCACGTTGTCCGAACTCCGTAAGAGAGAGCATTACGAGAAACCCAGTGTTAAGCGTAAGAAAAAGTCTGAAGCTGCTCGTAAGCGCAAATACAAATAAGTATTGAGAAACAGGAAAAGCCATGTGCTTTTCCTGTTTTTTTATGTTCATTTTCCCCTTGGCCTCAGAATAAGATACAGTATTAACGGGAGGGGATTGAATGAAGCGAATATTAAGTATGATTCTTGTGAGTGTGATATGCAGTTCTTGTTTTTGCGTGCGAGCGCAGATGGCGGTATCGGCGCAGAGTTGTATTTTGGTGGAAGCGTTGACGGGACACGTATTATATGAGAAGGATGCCGATGCGGTTATGCCGATGGCCAGCACGACAAAACTGTTCACGGCATTGATGATACGGGAATGTTGTCAGCTGGATGAAATGGTAACGATAAGCGATTCGGCGGCAAAAGTGGAAGGGAGCAGTTCTAATCTGCAGGCGGGAGAGAGGATAAGCGTGGAGCAGTTGCTTTATGCTTTGCTTCTCAGTTCGGGTAATGATGCGGCGGAAGCGCTGGCAGAGCATGCGTTTAATGGGAATCGGAAAGCCTTTATCGATTACATGAATCGTCGGGCAAGGGAGATGGGATTGGTTAGTACGGCATTTACCAATCCGTCGGGATTGCCCGATGAATCTCACTATACGACGGCACGGGAATTGGCGCAGATCGGCCGATTTGCGCATCAGGACTCGGTTATTTCTCGCATTGTGGCATCTAAAAGCGTAACCTTTACGACTGTGGATGGCGTGACTCGCAGTTACAGCAATCACAACTCTCTGTTGCGGATGTATGACTATGCGACGGGTATGAAGACGGGATTTACCAAGGCGGCGGGGCGTTGTTTGGTATCTTCGGCGGTTAGGGATGGTATTGCTTTAATTTGCGTTACCTTGCGTGCGCCAAATGATTGGGAAGACCATAAGCAGTTACTAGACTTTGGATTTTCGCAATTAACACTGACAAAACAGGCGGATACCGGGGAGATTTCATGTGAAATACCGGTGGTCGGCGGGGCGTCATCGTCGGTCATGGCAACAAACAGTATGCCGATCTTTTTGCCGAATACTCAAGATGGGTTACATTATGAGATTATACCTCAAACATCCGCCGTACGATTTGCCCCCATACGCAAAGGACAGGTGGTGGCAAAGGCAGAGATTCGTTGTAACGGGAGAAAGGTGAGCGAGATCGATTTGTGTGCGGGAGAGGATATTGCCCTTTCTTCTTCCGTAACAAAAAGTTTTCAAATGGAATGGCAAAGAATTTTAAATTTTTTGTTGCTATAATTTAAAAAATCATATAAAATAATGGGATAGGAGGATTTGATATGGAGAAACCAATTCGTTTGCAAAAATTTTTAGCTGATCAAGGTTTGTGTTCCCGACGTCAAGGCGAAGCATGGATTGAGGCCGGCCGAGTCAGCGTTAACGGAAAATCCGCCTATCTCGGACAGACGGTGACCGGCGAAGAAAAGATCGCCGTGGACGGAAAACCGGTGCGAACCATACAGCGCCGCCCGACCTACATGATTTTATATAAACCCCGTGGCTATGTCACAACGCTGAGTGATGAATTGGGGCGCCGGTGTGTAAAGGATTTGATTCCCAACATCAGCGCGCGTGTGTATCCGGTTGGACGATTGGATAAGGATTCCGAGGGTATGTTACTGCTCACCGATGATGGGGAGTTGGCGCATCGTTTGGCCTCGCCTTCGGCGCACATTCCCAAGACTTACCGTGTGACGGTAAACGGAGAACTGACCGATGAGCAGATCCGCCAGATGAGCGAAGGCATGGCGCTAGATGACGGGGAGCAATTACAGCCCGCCGAAATTCAGGTGCGTGAGGTGACGGAAGAGCGGAGCGTTTTCCACATTACCATTTATGAGGGGAAAAACCGTCAGATCCGTCGCATGTGCGAACAGTTAGGCCTGCAGGTAAAACTGCTTAAAAGAGAGTCCATTGCGCAGTTGCGCTTGGGCAATATCAAGCCCGGTCAGACACGGTTTTTGGCCGATGAAGAAGTACAATATATTAAATCGCTATAAAATGGAGAAGAACATGAAAAAGTACACAGAAATGACCAGAGAAGAACTGCAGAACCTGTATAACGGTTTGCAGAAGGAATATGCACAAATTCAGAGCCGCAACCTGTCTTTGGATATGTCCAGAGGAAAACCCGGAAAAGAGCAGTTGGATTTGAGTGAAGATATGCTTCACTGCATTAAGGACAGTGCCGCTTGCATGATGGACGGCGTGGATACCCGTAATTACGGCGTGATTGACGGTCTGCCTTCGATTAAGAAAATGTTTGCCGAGTTGCTTGGTGTAGAGGATTCCATGGTGATTGTGGGCGGAAACTCCTCCTTGACCATGATGTATGATTCGGTTGCCCGCGCCATGACTCATGGGGTATACGGTTCGGATATGCCTTGGGGTAAGCAGGAGGGATTGAAATTCCTCTGTCCGTCTCCCGGTTACGACCGTCATTTTGCGATTACCGAATTCTTTGGTTTTGACCTGATCACCGTTCCGATGACTGAGGCCGGCCCCGACATGGATATGGTGGAAAAACTGGTTGCTGAGGATGCCTCGATCAAGGGTATCTGGTGTGTGCCTAAATACTCCAACCCCGACGGTATTGTTTATTCGGACGAAACGGTGCGCCGTTTGGCCGCCCTTAAGCCTGCGGCTAAGGATTTCCGTATTTTCTATGATAATGCTTATGTTGTTCATCATCTGACCGATGAGGAGGTTGAGATTCCCGAAATCTTCTCCTTGGCTCGTGAATACGGCAATGAAGATATGATTTATGAATTTGCCTCGACCTCCAAGATCTGCTACCCCGGTGCGGGTGTGGCTTGTATGGTGGCATCCAAGGCAAATGTGGAGTTTATCAAAAAGCAGATGTTCTATCAGACCATCGGCCCCGACAAGATTAACGAATTACGCCATATCAACTATTTCAAGAATGTTGAAGGCATTAAAGAGCATATGAGAAAGCATGCACAGGTGCTTCGCCCCCGTTTTGATGCGGTAACCGATACGCTCAGCCGCGAATTGAGCGGATTAGATATCGGCAACTGGATCACGCCCAAGGGCGGTTATTTCGTGTCTTTTAACGCCATGGCCGGATGCGCTAAGCGTATTGTTGTGCTGATGAAAGAGGCCGGTGTGGTGATGACGGGTGCAGGTGCAACCTTCCCGTATAAGAATGACCCGCAGGACAGCAACATCCGTATTGCGCCCAGTTTCCCCTCGGTTGAGGATCTGCAGATGGCAATGGATGTTTTCTGCGTATGCGTGAAACTGGCCGCTATCGAAAAGCTGTTGGCGTAATCGTATGAAGATCGGAATATCCACCGCTTGTTTTTATCCCTGTAAAACGGAAGAAACGTTAGAACGCATTGCCGCATTAGGTTTTGGTGAGATTGAAGTTTTTGTCAATGCCCCGTCGGAATCTACGGTGGATTATGCTCGCCAACTGCGAGAACAGGCAAAGGGGCTGGGGCTGCAAATCACAGCCTTTCATCCGTTTACTTCTTTTGCTGAAACCTATTGCTTGTTCGGCAGCTATGAAACCCGTCGCCAAGACTATTATGAAATTTACAAGGGATATTTCGAGGCTGCGGCGGCTATGGGCGCTCGTGTCTTTAACTTCCATGGTTGTCGGTCCGAATGGCCGATGGAAGTGGAAAAATATTGCGAGATTTATGCCACATTGTTTGAATCGGCCAAGAGGGAAGGGATATGCTTTTCCCAGGAAAACGTCAAACGTCATTATGCAGGTCATGCGGATTATATATTGGATATGAAGCGAATCCTGCAAAAGGATGTTTGCTTTACGCTGGACGTCAAGCAGGCTAAGCGTTGCGGTGAGGATCCGTGCCGTTTGCGGGATGCGATGGGGGATAGTCTGATTCATTTTCATGCCAGTGACTACCTCGATGATGGGTCTTGCGCCTTACCGGGGCAGGGGGTATGCGATTATGCATCCATTCTGAATGATCATATTCGCTCGGATGCCGTTACTAAGGTGGTAGAGGTCTATTCTACCGACTATACGCAGGATTCCCAGCTTCGTGAAGCGGCTGATTTTATGAACAAATTGTAAATTATTTCTTTATGTTGACATAATATTGCTTTGAGCGGCACTTTCTTAAAAAAGAACAACTTTATGACGATTTTGGTCGAATGATTTTTATTTACAAGGCATAGGCGCTCGTGTCATAATGGTCTCACTTAGCAAAAGGGGATTATGGGCATGAAGAGAGAGCGGTTGTATCGGGTGTCGGTATCGGCGTTGGAAGGTGTCACGGTTGATTATTTTCTCACCGTTGATGATGCCGCTGAAAGCGATCCGTACGGGATTAGCATTGTGATGACGAAACTATTGGATCCGATCGAGGAATATGTGACGAAGGATCATATCGGCGGGGATCGGCAGGAGATATGTCGGCTTATTGATCGGTTGGCGCAGGGAGAGGTTTTTCCTGTTTCGCTATCCGAGATTCTTGATGATTATTTCGGTGAAATCTAAAAAGAGAGGAATAGTAAATCCATGAGATGTCCTTTTTGCGGTCATGAAGAGAGCAAGGTTAGTAATTCCCGTCCTACCGACGATGGGCAGAGAATTCGTCGCCGTCGGGAATGTTTAAAATGCCAGAAGCGTTTTACTACCTTTGAAATTATTGAAACGGTTCCTATTATTGTGGTAAAGAAGGACGGATCCCGTCAGGAGTTTGATCGGGACAAGTTGTTGCGTGGATTCTTGCGTTCCTGTGACAAGCGGCCGGTTTCGCTTTCTACTTTGGAAAAGGCGGCGGATGAGATTGAATATGCCATTTCCAACTCGATGGAGCAGGAGATATCCTCGGTTAAAATCGGGGAATTGGCAATGGAAAAGCTGCGGGGCATTGATGAGGTTGCCTACGTGCGTTTTGCCTCGGTATACCGTCAGTTCAAGGATATCAGCACATTTAAGAAGGAATTGGATCGTTTACTGAGCGAAAAATAAGAACAGATGCATGGAATGGTATATTCCAGCAAAAATAGATAAGTAATCTTTTTTTGAGGTTACTTATCTATTTTTTATTGCACATATTTCCATATTGTGCTATAATTCAATATGTGAAAATGTTGCAATAAAGAGAAACCATAAAGAAGAGGTACTGTAATGGCTAATACATTTAGTGGCGGTATTCATTTTCCTTCGAACAAGGAATTAACGCATGCCCGCCCGATTGAACATGTAGAACAACCGCAGTATGTAGTAATCCCGATGAAACAGCATATCGGTGTACCCTGTACGCCGCTTGTAAAAACGGGTGATTACGTATATATGGGCCAAAAGATTGGCGATAGTGATGCCTTTATGTCGGTCCCTGTGCATGCATCGGTTTCGGGTAACGTTATCGATGTCGCGCCCCGCTGGCATCCTACGGGTGAGCGGGTTATGAGTGTGGTTATTGAGAACGATTTTCAGGATGACCCCATCCCCGGCAAGCAAAAGAACGTCAAGAATGTGGACAAGATGACGCCCGATGAGATTGTGGACTTTTGCAGAGAAATGGGTCTGGTCGGCATGGGTGGCGCGGGATTTCCCACGCACGTTAAGTTAAGAACAGCGATTGACCGTAAGGTGGATACCTTGATTATCAACGGTGCGGAATGTGAGCCGGTTATTGCGGCTGACGAGCGTGCTATGATCGAATATCCGAAGTTTATTGTCGGCGGTATTCGTATGCTTATGCGTGCGCTGGGTTTGGATGAGGCCTATGTGGGCATTGAGACCAATAAGGCGGATGCCATCTCCACCATGAAGATCATTGCCGAATCTTACGGAATTCATATTGTTCCGCTGAAAACCAAGTATCCGCAGGGTGCGGAAAAGCAGTTGATCCGTGCCATTACCCGTCGTGAGGTAAAGCCGGGAGAGTTGCCGTTGGATGCCGGTTGTGCGGTATTTAATATTGATACCTGCGCGTCCCTTTACCGTAGCGCCAGCACGGGATTGCCGGTAATTAAGCGTGTGGTGACCGTATCCGGTCCTGCCGTGAAATCCAGCAAGAATGCTTTGGCTCGTATCGGTACGCCGATGCAGTATATGTTTGAAGCGGCGGGCGGATTTACGGCGGAGCCAACCAAGATTATTATGGGCGGGCCGATGATGGGTGTTGCGCAGCATACGTTGGAGGCGCCGATCATTAAGCAGACAAACGGTTTGATTGCCTATACCACAAATAATGTGGAGTTGGTGGAGAATCCGATTTGTATTCGTTGCGGTCGATGCGTAAAGGGTTGTCCGATGCATCTGATGCCCAACTATATTTACCGTTACGCCAAAAATGAGATGTATGATGAGGCGGAAAAATACAATGTGCTTGACTGTATTGAGTGCGGGGCTTGCTCGTATAGCTGTCCGGCTAAGATTCAGCTGGTACAGATGATGCGATTGACCAAGTTTAAGGTCACCAGCAAAAAGAAAAGGGAGGGTTAATGGATATGGACGGAAAATTTCTTATCACATCTTCGCCGCATATTCGATCCAATGACACCACGCAGTCGATCATGTTTTCTGTGTTGATGGCATTAACCCCTGCTGTTGTTTTCTCGGGATTTTTGTTCGGGTTCCGCGCCATTATGATAACGATGATCAGTGTTGGGGCATCGGTGTTGGCGGAAGCGTTGTTTAATATGTGTTGCAAAAAAAAGCAGACCATAAGTGATCTTTCGGCGGCTGTTTCGGGGCTATTGTTGGCCTTGACTTTGCCGGTGACCGTGCCGTTATGGATTCCCGTTGTCGGTGCTTTTTTTGCCATGATTGTGGTTAAAGGGGTATTTGGCGGACTGGGCAATAACTTTATGAATCCGGCGCTGGCCGCTCGTGCATTTTTGTTCATTGCATGGCCGGTACACATGACATCATGGCTCAAGCCGTTTGAATATGACGGCGTGCCGATTTTCCTGAATGTGAACGCCGATCAGATCATTACCAGCGCAACTCCCTTGCAGTCGTTGCGTAATCTGGAATATACCTTTACCAATTTATCGGATCTGTTCTGGGGGAACGTTGCCGGATGTATTGGTGAGACTTCGGCAATTTTGCTGTTGATCGGTGGCGTTTATCTGTTGGTGCGCAAGGTGATCAACTGGCATATTCCTGTATTTTACATTGCTACGGTTGGGCTGTTGGCCTATCTGTTCCCGACTTCGGGTACGCCGATCCAGTATGCGTTGGCGCAGATGTTGGGCGGTGGTTTGTTGTTGGGTGCCATTTACATGGCGACTGATTATTCTTCTGCACCCACAACCACACGAGGTAGAGTCCTGTACGCCATCGGCTGCGGATTGCTTACCTTTGTATTTCGTAGATTTTCCAATTATCCCGAAGGGGTATCCTTTGCCATCCTGCTTATGAATAGTTTGGCGTGGGCTATTGACGGGGCAACCAAACCCAGAAGATTCGGAAAGGGGGGAGCGTTCTATGGCAGACGAGAAGAAGCCGACACAGAAGAGAACAAGGCAGAACCGACCGCAACCACAGATTGAGCAAATCGAGAAGATAGCTGACGATGCGCTGGCTTCGGTTACGGCAGAAGAATTGCCTGCCGATAACGATTCTCCTATTGCCCAGATGGAGGCTATGACTCAGATTGAGGAGCAGAAGATGGCCCCTCGTAAACCTCGTCTTATGAAATCCTTTCAGAAGAGAGGCGACGGAGAAACCAGTAACGATAACGATATTACCGATATTCTATTATTTGGTGTGGTGCTGATGGCGATTACGGCCATTGTGGCGGGTTTGCTTGGCTTTATCCATGCGCAGACCAAGCCGATTATCGATCAGCATGAGGCTGAAAAGCGGCAGGTGGCCCTTGAGGCTATTTTCCCGCAGGCCGATTCGTTTGTGGATGCTTTAGAGCAAACATCAGATGGTTTTGCATATAGTGATGCCAATGTTGATTCGGTGTATCTGGTATATGAAGATGATGAAATTATCGGGTATTGCGTTAACGTGCATGCCGTTGGCTATTCCAGTACTCCTATTGAGATGATTGTGGGCAGTGATCTGCTTAACAAGGTAACGGCCATTCAGGTGGTCAACCATTCGGAAACGCCGGGTATCGGTGAGACGGTTATTTCGGGTAA
>JAZKZU010000049.1:0-20715 GCA_045612825.1 Eubacteriales bacterium | reverse complement strand
GGCTGGACAGGGGAGTCCCGCAACGGGGGCAGTAGGGCACAATCTTAAAGCCCTTGTAAAGCAAGCCCTTATCCCAGATCTGCTTGAGCGCCCACCACTCCGACTCAATGTAGTCGTTGTGATAGGTAACATAGGGATCGTCCATATCCACGCCGAAACCGACCGTCTTGGAGAAATCCTCCCACATGCCCTTGTACTTCCACACGCTCTCCTTGCACTTATCGATAAAGGGGGCGATGCCGTACTCCTCGATCTGCTCCTTGCCGTTGATGCCGAGTAACTTTTCTACTTCCAGCTCAACCGGCAGGCCGTGGGTATCCCAGCCCGCCTTACGGGGCACGTCATACCCTTTCATCACACGGTAACGGGGAATCATGTCCTTAATAACACGGGTCAGCACATGCCCGATATGCGGGCGGCCGTTGGCCGTGGGCGGACCGTCATAGAAGGTATAGACGGGACGGCCCTTGCCGGCCACCACCGTCTTTTCAAAGATCTTGTGCTCGTTCCAGAACTGCACCGTCTGTTTCTCACGCTCCACCGAGCCGAGATTGGGGTCGATCTTCTTATACATAGTATCCTCCAAAATAAAAATAGGGCTTCCCATCCGTAAAAGGACGGGAAACCCGTTACTATACCACCTGTTACTGCATACTTAAGAATATGCGCTCTCAATAACGGGAGAACCCGTCGGCAACTACTGGTTTCATCGCCGCAGCTTAGGAGTGATCTTCCCGCGCATCCGCCGCAAACTTGCACCAACCGTTTGCTCTCTACCGAACGGATCTGCGCCGTACTCTCTCCGTCAACGCCTTTAACAGATAAAAGATATCACATTTTTGCCCCAATGTCAAGATTGCATTTTTTGTCAAACCCTGTTATACTGAAAATAGAGGTGATTGTATGAAACGCTTTGTCTGCGCACTCCTTTGTCTGCTTCTGCTGGTCGGCTGCTCAACCCCCGTTACGCCGCCCTCCTCCTCGTCGGCCGAGCCCGAACCCGTATTGCCCCATAACATTAAATTGAGTACCCTTACCCTCGACATGATCGTCGACGGCGAGGATGCGATCATAACCTTCTCCGTCCTGCCCGAAGACGCCTTCGTCGATTCCTTTACCTGGGCCAGTTCCGACGAAACGGTCGCCACCGTAAGCGAGGACGGCACGGTGCACGCCGTGGGCGAGGGCAAATGCACCCTGCGCTTAACGCTGAGTAACGGCATCTATACCGAGGCCACCGTCAACGTAAGTGAAGTGCCCTACTTCGCCCCCGCCATCGCCTTTGATGAGAACGACGGGTGCACCTATATCGACGGCATCCTCATCGCCAATAAAACCTACGCCCTGCCCGCAGGGTATGCCCCCGGCGGCATTTTGCCCACCGTCATGGAGGCATGGAACGCCATGGTCGCCGCCGCCAAGAAAGACGGCATCTCGCTGTGGATCATTTCGGGCTACCGCTCCTACGATACGCAGGAAGCCATCTACAACCGCTACGTCAACGATAACGGGCAGGAGGAAGCCGATACCTACTCGGCCCGCCCCGGCCATTCGGAGCACCAAACGGGGCTGGCCTTTGATATCAACGAAATCTCCTATTCCTTCGGCAAAACCGCCGCCGGTAAGTGGGTGGCCGAGAACGCCGCCCAATACGGCTTCATCATCCGCTACCCCCAGTCCAAACAACACATCACCGGCTACATCTACGAGCCATGGCATCTGAGATACTTGGGCACTGAACTGGCCATGGACGTGTATGAAAGCGGCCTGTGCTTGGAAGAATATCTGAATATCGACTCCGCTTATCGGGAGTAATAAAATGGAGAAGCCGTTATGGCTTCTCCATTTCTTTTTCGCTGTAAATTTTCTTGATCCACTTGCCGCTTCTCAGCCGAATCACGCACCAAACCGCCTTTAGGATCTGATCACACTTGAGAGCAAAATAGATCCAGAAGGCAGGCAGGTGAAAGACCAATCCCGCCAGAATCCCCAGCGGCAGAGCAGCCACCCACATGAAAATGTTATCGGCCAGCATCAGCATCTTGGTATCCCCGCCGCCACGCAACACCCCTTTGGTCATGATGCTGTTGGTGGCTTGGAACACGATGATAATACTGATCGACCACATCAATTCCCGTGCAATCGCCTGTGTCTGAGGCGACAGATTATAGGCCGAAATGAGCGGCGCACTAATGGCGGTAATGATGCCCGCCGCCACCACGCCGAAAAGAAAGCCGATCCCCAAAAAGGCATAGCCTTGCCGAAACGCCTTGTCCCGATCGCCCTCGCCGAGGGTGTAGCCGGTCACAATCGCACCCGCCTGCGAAAAGCCTTGAATCATTACCGAACTAAGCTGTTGCGCCACCGTCGTTACCGCATTGGCCGCCACAAACGATTCGCCAAGTCGGCCAATCACCATGGCCACCGAGTTATTCCCCAGCGCCAGAATCCCGTCGCTGATCAGTACGGGAATGCTGATGCGAATGTACTCTTTCCACAGTTTCCCCACAGGCTTGCCCAGATCCCGCAACCGAAACCCGATCTCGGTATCCTTAAAAAAGAGATACCCGCAGATGACGGCAAACTCAAAAATACGGGCAATCAGCGTACCGAGCGCCGCACCCGCCACGCCCATGGCCGGCGCGCCCAGCTTTCCGAAAATGAATACCCAGTTTGCGCCAACGTTCACAAACAAAGCGGCAATCGAGGTGTATAGCGGGATGCGCACCTGCCCCACGTTGCGCAGTACAATCGTGCAGGTCAGCGACAGGCCCAAGAAAAAATAACTGAGAATCGAATATTTCAGATACTCCATGCCCTCCCGAATAATCGGCCACTCATCGGTGTAAATGCGCATAATCGGCTCGGGCAGGAAAATCGTCGCCACACAAAAAAGCACCGCCATAATCAGGCACAACCGCAGCATAATCGCCACCGTTTTCTTAAGCGACACCCCGTCCTTCATACCGTAATAGCGGGAAACCATCACCGAAGCGCCCATGCCAATACCCATGCAAAAGATATGGAAAATATTGATAAACTGATTGGCCAGCGATACGGCCGACAACTGGGTTTCTCCCACAGCCCCGACCATAATCGTGTCCATCATGTTGACACCCGTAGTGATCAACCCCTGCAAGGCAATCGGAATGGCAATGGCCGCCACCCGCTTGTAAAAGGCGGCATCCTTCACAAACAGTTTCATCGCCACGGCCGCTCCAGCGGCCCTGCAAACTCAGGCGTTACATGGCTTGTATCGTTTTTTAGGAAATATTCCCAGTTTCCGTCCTCGTCAAAACGGATGCCGTGCACGCCCGTATTGCCGCTCCATTGCACCTCGCCCAGCTGCTCCTCGGCCATGTGCATCAGGCGCAAGCCAATCGAGCGGATCACGTTGCCGTGGGTAGCCACCGCCACCGTCTTTCCCTTGTTCTCCTGCGCCAGCGCCAGAAGCGCCTGCCACACGCGAGGGCCAAACTCGGTGATCCGATCGCCGTCGGGCGCATAAAAAGCGTGCGCCTCATCCAGCCATAAATGATACAGGTCGGACGGCAGGTCTTTCACGCGCTCCCCGTCAATGCTCCCGAAATCAAATTCGATAAACCGCTCGTCCACGCTCACCGTCGCCCCGTTGTAGCGGGCAATCGCCTCGGCGGTAGCACGGGTGCGGGACAGGGGAGAGGTGTAAACGGCATCCAGCGCCTGTGAGCGAAACCGCTCGGCCAAGCCATCCAACTGCCCCTTGCCCTTGTCGGTTATGGGGTAATCAACGATGCCCGACAGCCGCCGCTCCACGTTGGCGGTGCACTCACAATGCCGCACCAGATAAATCGTTGTCATAACAATCCCTTCTTTTTTTCCACATAAAAAACTGCCGTTTGGCAGTTTTTTATGGTTTTATTGCTCGTCTTCGATCAGTTGCTTGATCTCAAAGAGTTCTTCTTCGGTTTCCTTTTTCTTTTTCTCGTCGAGGATCTTCAGTACGGCCACCGTTCCCACAACAGCCGCCGCTCCCGCAAGAAGCCCCAACACGAATCCGTTAGACTTAGCCATCAGTAAACCTCCTTCAAATATAATCCGTTCGTATGTTCCACCGGTGATGCCAACCCGTCCAGACAATCTTCAATGATGCTCTGCGGATCGGTCTCATCGGTAAAGTACAAGGTCATAAAATCAATTTGGAAATCGCCCTTATCCACCGCCCACAACGGACGGGAATTATACAACGTCTGATACTGCTTCTCGGTGCACACCAGCGGGAACGCAATCCCCAGCCGATCGGTCAGCACCGCTTCGCCCTCACAATGGGCGCAGTCGTTCTTCGGACAGGCACGAAACCGCATCAAGGGCAACCGCCCGTACAACACCGCCCCTCGGGGCAGATCCCCGCCCAAGGCACGAATGCGCACTCGGGACAGCTCAAACGACACGGTGGCATCGGCAAGGCCCAGCTTTTCATACTCCTGCAAGGCCGCCGTGTTGAGAATGTTCAACCCCGCTCCGCCGTGCACGGTAAAGCCCATGTCCTTAGCCAAATGCAGTACGCCGATGTTATCGGCCTGCACTTCACTCAGTCCCTTTTCCCGCAAGAACGCCAGCCGAGCCCGTAATCTATCTTCATCATAACACAACGCCGGCAATTCCGCAACTGCTTGCCCCTCAAAAAATCCGACCAACCCCGAATTTTTCTCCCATTCACCCAGCGGCAGAATGATCTTCTCGGCATACTCGCTGCCCGCAATCTGCCCCGCCCGAGCAAACCGCAGACGAATCTGCGGCCGCCGCACCTTGGTATCCACGGCCATCAAGGGCATCGGCCCGCACGCAATCGGATGCAAAGCACGCCGATGAGCGGCAATCGCCTCCACCGCGCGGCGGCGCAAGTCATTGAGCAGGGAAGCAGGCAAGATCCGATCGGTATTATGAAAGGTAAACTCTCGCAAATAGTAGGGCGTTCCGCCCAATTTGGCCATGGCCGCCCGTGCCCGCTCCTCGTCGGTCGGGGCGTTGCGTGCCGCCTCGGTCGCTTGCTCGACGGTGACGGCAAACCCCTCACAGTCGGCCGTTAATGTTCCCGTTGTCAAATCCAGTTTCATGTCAATGGGGATGCGGGGCATCTCCTTGCGGTACAACTGCGCCAGTTCATCCAGCACACCGCCCGCCGCCGTCACATCCTCCTTGCGGCGAATCCCGAACATATCCAGGGTGCGCCGCCCCGTAAGAGACCCGTCGGTAAAGCCCGAACGGGAAAAGACCGCTTGCAGTTTCTGCATATCGGGCGTCTGCCCCTCACGGGCCTCCCGCCAGGCCGTCACCGCCGCCGCCACATATTCGGGGCGCTTCATCCGCCCCTCGATCTTCACCGAGGCCACGCCCATGCGCGCCAACGCCGCCAGATGCGAAATGCCCGACAGGTCTTTGAGCGAAAGGGCGTGCTCTCGCCCGTGGCATTGGAAGTTGAGCCGACAGGGCTGGGCGCATAACCCACGGTTGCCCGACCGTTGCCCGAGCAACGAGGACAAATAACACATCCCCGAAGCCGACATGCATAACGCCCCGTGGATAAACACTTCCACCTCTAATTTGGTGTTTTTCGTAATGAATTCGATTTCGTCCAGCGTCAGTTCCCGTGCCAGTACCACACGGGCAAAGCCGAGGTCTTCCAAGGCCCGAACGCCCGACAGGTTGTGCACCGTCATTTGGGTAGAGGCGTGCATCGGCAGGGCAGGGGCGCACTCGCGCACCATGGCGGCCACCGCCAGATCCTGCACAATCACCGCATCCACGCCCACGGCGCAAATGCTCTGCAAAGCGGCGTACAGGTCCCACCGCTCCTCGTCCTTGATCAGAGTGTTGAGCGCCACATGAACCTTCACGCCCCGCTCGTGGCAATCGGCCACCGCCTGCGCCAACTGTTCCTTATTAAAATTGGCGGCCGCACCCCGAGCCGAAAATTGGTTCAGACCCAGATACACGGCATCGGCACCGGCACGCAACGCCGCCGTCAGCGCCTCCGCACTTCCCGCAGGGGCCAGAATCTCCATGCGCCCACTCCTTTCCTCATCTTATCTATTATTATAATCTCTACAGGAATTTTTTTCAACAGTTAGAACAAGGATTCTTACCATTCCTATAAATTGTTGGCTTTACAATTTTTATGAAATATGATAGAATATCATTATACCACACTACAATTTTATATTCGATAAATACATATATCCTCAAAGAGGGATACTACCTTGGTAAAAGGTGTTCTCTCTACTCTCTTTTGTGGATGTATTTATCGGTGTAGTGTGGTAGCGAAACCGAGGGAAACACTTTTTCGGCACACCCTTCGGGGTGTGCTCTTTTTATTAGGAGGTAGAATCATGAAGAAAAAGCAAATCATTGACATAACGGGCACGCCATTAACCCCATCACGACAAGGTCGCAAATGTCTTGGAAATGGAGAACATCCGGAGTATGAAATATGTTGCGATTCCTGCGATTATTTTTTATACTGCTTTCCTCAGTACGATTGGCGACGGCTGAGGCATAAGATCAGCCGCTGGATTAGAAAAATCACAAAAACTGATGATTTTCCACATTAAAACCACCCATAATAAAATGCTATGAGCGAATTTGCTCATAGCATTTTTGTTTTCATATCATTCATTCACCATATTCCTGTTGTGTGAAACAAAGTTGCACTTAGCCAACTCAATTATGTGTTTTTCTCTTTGTCGTGGTAACAGAAGCAATCAGCTTTCTTCTTATGGTTCCACAGGCGTGCGTTAATTTCTTATATGTTTGCTCATCAATAGCATCGACCTTATAAAGAACTTCAAGCCAATACTCTGTTTCGTAACATTCTTTAAGTGCAATCTCCATCTTGCTTATAAAATCTGCTCGGCTTTGCGCATATTTTGCTTCGTGAGAATTCGCCCCAATGGAGGAGCAGGAACGTAATAATTGATGAACAAAAACTGCCCGTCCTTTTATTGCATCGCAAACTCTTGTTATTTCCACCGTGAGTTCAATTGCCAATTCCTTTATGGTTTTATCGTTCATCATATCTCTCTTTCTGCGATATACTCGCTTTACTCGTGCGATATATTTGCTTGGCAAATGCGATATAACCTCACTTTGTTCGGTTGCGATATGATATAAATTCCCTTTTCACGTCCCGAAGGGACATATCGCGCCGTTAGGTATATCGCACGGCAACGTATATCGCAAATTCCGTCAGGAATTTATATCACTGTTGCGTGCGACAAAGTTGCACACAACATTCTATATGCGGTGTATTGGGGAACAAGTCCACCGGCTGACAGCATGTGACCGCATAGCCGTTGGCGGCAAAGACGGCGCAATCTCTCGCCAGCGTTTCAGGCCCGCAGGATACGTAAACAATCCGTTGCGGCTTGGCGGCCAGCACCGCCTGACGGGCATCCTCGGTCAGCCCACTGCGAGGCGGATCTACAATAACGGTATCAAAATTCACGCCCGCTTCCAGCCAACCCTTCATGGCTTCTCCCGCCTCGGCCGCCACAAATTCGGCCTCCAGTTCGTTGGCTTGGGCGTTCTTCTTGGCATCTTCAATGGCGGCGGCGCTGATCTCGGCGCCGTACACCTTACCCGCATGACGGGCGGCGGCCAGCGTGATTGAACCCACGCCACAGCACAGGTCAGCCACCGTCTGCTCCGGAGTCAACTGCGCCATCTCCAGCGCCTTTTTGTATAGAATCTCGGCCGCCTCATGATTGACCTGCATAAAGGCGGCGGGCGAAACGGTCAGATTCACGTCGGCTAAGGTCTCGGCAATGCCCGCTTTCCCCCACAGAATATCCGCCTTGTGCGGATTGCGCTCGGTCGCATGGGCAAAGCAGGTCAGCCCCGCCTCGGCCAGCGCTTGGGTAAACTGCCCAATATGGGGAAGCGCACCATCACCCGTAATCAAAAGCAGAGAAATCTCTCCCGACGAGCCGATACGGAAGGCGGCACGGGACAACAATCCCTCCTTGGTGGCCGGCCGATACAGACGGGCGGCAGTCCGCTGCGCCCAGCTCTCGGTCAGTTCAATGAAGGGTTCTAACCGCGAATCGTAACTGTTACAACCCTTGCGGGGCAGGACTTGATGGCTATTTTCAGGAAGCACTCCTAAAATTACCTTGCCGTCCACCCGACCAAAGTGCAGGGTGACCTTGTTGCGATACTCCTCGGTCTTGGGCGAGGGAATAACCGGCAACGGCTCCACCTCCAGTTTCCCGATACGGGAAAAGGCGGCCCGCACACGCCCCTGCTTATATTCCAGTTGCTTTTCATAGGATAAACAGTTCCAGACACAGCCGCCGCACTTCTCCTGCCCACAGGCGCAAGGCACACGGACGGCGGTGGACGATATAATCTCCTCGGTAACCGCTTCGCAGAATCGGAGCGTGCGCTTGGTGATGCGGGCGAGTACCACGTCGCCCGGCAAAGCGCCGATAACAAAAACGACGACACCGTCGGCACGAGCTACGCCGCGGCCGTCATGAGTAGTTGCTAAAATGCTAAGCTCGATGGTTTCCATGATTCCTCCGTTTTGAAAAAAGGGGCGCAACCGAGGCTGCGTCCCCTGGGTATTTGCACGTCCTGGCCGATCAGCCTTGGTTACGCACGACACGGCGTGCTTGCTGAATCAGCGATAGGTTTTTATCATAATGTTCTTCGGCCTGCGCCAGTACCGCATCGGCAAACTCCACCGCACTGCGCTTGATGCGCTCGGCATCGGCTTCGGCCGTGGAACGCAGTTCCTCGGCATACTTGCGAGCCTGCAGAATGATATCCTGCTCATTTAAAATCTGCTCGCTCTGCACACGGGCCTTGGACAGCATGGCCTCGGCATCGGTACGGGCCTTGAGCAAAATCTTCTCTCTCTCGTCGAGCAGATTGCGGGCACGGGAAATCTCGGTCGGGTAATGGGTATGTAAACCTTGGGAAATGCGAACCATCTCCTCACGGTCCAGCACCACCTTGCCACTGCTCAGCGGTACCCGCCATGCCTCCTCCAATACATTGTCCAGATCCTGCATCAGTTTTTCAAAATCGTTCATTGGTTAAACCCCCTGTCTGTATTTGGCTGCGATTCGCTTCTCCACACAGGACGGAACGAATCGGGACATATCGCCCCCGTGCGCCGCCATCTCACGCACCACGCTGGAAGACAGATACATATGCTCAGGCGAAGTGGTCAAGAATATCGTTTCCACCTCGTCATTGATCTCTTTGTTAAATAACGCCATCTGAAACTCATAGTCAAAGTCGGACACGGCCCGCAAACCCTTCACGATCGCCGTCGCCCCTATTTTTTTTGCATAATCCACCAACAAACCATCAAAAGAAGAGGCCGATACGTTGGGTAATTCCCCAATGCAGTCGCGGATCATCTCCACCCGCTCCTCCACCGAAAACACGCACTTCTTCGAGGAGTTCTGAAGCACCGCCACCTCTACGTGGTCAAACAATTTAGACGCCCGTCGAATAATATCCAGATGCCCGTTGGTAATCGGATCAAACGAACCGGGACAAATCGCTATTCTCATATATTTTCCTCGCTTTCATAGCGGTATACGTGCAACATTACGTGCCCGTACTTTCGGGGCTTGTCCTTAAAAGAGCCTACCCGCTCGGGCAACTCCACGCCCCGCTCAGCCTCACAAATCACCGTCGACCCCTCATGCAGATAGGGTAACAGAAAGGAAAGCGCCGCCTCATACATCCCTGCCTCAAACGGCGGATCGATGTAGGCCACGTCTATCCGCGGCGTCGGATAAACCGTCGCCAATCGGGTGTAGGGCGCATTGTAAGCCTTGACCTGCCGCGCCATATCCATCTTCTCCAAATTTTTGGAGAGCGTTTGGAACGCCTGACGGTCGGGCTCAAAACAGTAGACCACGTCAGCACCCCGCGAAAGGGCCTCACAGGCCATCTGCCCGCTCCCCGAAAACATATCCAGAAACACGCCGTCGGGGATATCAAATTGCATAATGTTAAAGGCCGCCTCTTTGACCTGATCCATCGTCGGCCGCACCTGTTTCCCAACAGGCGAGAGCAAACGCAGGCCTCGGCGGGAACCGGATATAATTCGCATACCGTTTCCTTTCGGGTTATTTCTTATATTATATCACAAACTTCTCACTTGTGAAGAAATTTTTTCACTTAATTCTGTATTTTTCCACCCGTTCGCGATCCGGCGTCACGTACAAGGTCGTCTGATGGGTATAGGTCACCATGCCAAGCCCCGCTCCCGCCATCTTTTTCACGTAGCGCGCCCGTGTCATGTCCACCGCCGTCTTGCCCGCCTGCTCACCCGCACTGTAAAGGGCGGCCACCTCGGCCGCAAAGGTAATCACTTCGGGCGATGGCTCCTCGTCCCGTATAATCACGTGCGACCCCGCCGCATCCAGACAGTGCAACCACCACTCGTTCTTCTGCGCCGTGTGATGGGTCAGATGCTCGTTTTGTATATTGTTCTTGCCGGCCAGAATCTCAATCCCGTCAAAACAAAACCGATGCGGCTGCGCCTTCTGGGGCTTGACCTTCTTGCCCTGACGGTGCAAATATCCGCCCTCGGTCAACTCCTCCCGAATCTCGGCCACCTCAGCGCCCGTCTCGGTACGGGACAGCGCATCCAGCACGCTTTCCAGATAGGCCATCTCCTTGGCGCCCTTTTCCATCTCCACCGCCAAGTATTCCATGGCCGTCTTGGCCTTGCGGTAGATTTTGTAATAGCGCTGGGCATTAGCCGCCGCCGATAAGTCCTTGTCAAGAGGGATCACCGTTTCGGGGCAGGACTCCTGCGAGTAGTCCACCGCCGTCACCTGCGTGTCACCCTCACGGATGCGGTAAATGTTGGCCGTAATGCCGTCACCCCACACCCGATACTTTTCCTTTTCCCGATTCTCGGCCAGCTCACTCTGCTGCGCCGACAATTTGCGACTCAGTCTGGCCATATGGGTCTGTACCGTCTTTTTCAGGTCAGCCCCCCGTGCCTGCACCACCGCTTCCCGTGCCCGACCCGCAAAATATTCATCCAATAACGCCCCCGCCGACTCGTATACCGTCTTATCCGCATACCCGCCGTACTGGGCTATATCCACCAAGGAAAATTCAAATAACCCCTTGGTTTCCTCCCGCAAAGCCACAAAACAAGAATGATTCTCGATTTCACTCCGAAGCCAGTGAATACCAACCATCAACTGTGCGGCATCGGCCTGCTCGGCCCGACAATCGGCGGCATATCCCGCCCGCACGGCAATCTCCCGTGCCAGCAGGGGAGAGAGCCCCGAAATGAGGGAAAGCAGTACCTGTTTTACCGCTCCGCCCCGCTCCCACGCCTCTCGGACCGCCTTTACCGTAACCTCTCCAAGCAAAATCTTATCCTGCGCTTGGGGAAACTCATACCGCCCGCCGGGCAGAATGGGCCGCTCGGCCGACATGGACAAATCCACCCGCCGCAGCGCATCGAGAATCCGTCCGTTCTCGGTCACAATCACGTTGGCGCACCGCCCCATAAACTCGGCAATCAAACAGCGGGTCACGGCATCGCCCATCTCATTGGTCGCATCAAATTCCAGTACCGCCAAGCGGTCCTGCCCCATCTGGGTAACCTGCCTTAACCTCGCCCCCGCCAAAACCTTGCGAAGCAGCATGCAAAAGGCAGGCGCTTGCGGCGGATTGTCGGGTCGGGTCTCGGTCAGGTGCATACGGGGCGCTGACGGATCGGCGCAGACAAGCAACCGTCCCGAAAAGGACGGCCCTCGCAATACCAATATTAACTCGGCAGGCGTCGGCTGATACACCTTGTCCACCTTCGCCCCAATAGCAGGCGCCAAGGTACGACAAACCGCCGAGAGAAAGATTCCGTCAAAGGGCATATCGTTCTCCTTTAGAAAATGCGAATCACGTCGGTGTGCTCGGCCCGATGCAGCGTAAGCGCAGGGAAGGCCGAACCTACCGCCTGCATCAGCGGCTCCATCACCACGTTCTCGGTAGGGAAGTGCCCCGCATCAATCAAGGTCAAGCCAAGCCGCTCGGCCAACTGAAAATCGTGATACCGACAGTCGGCCGTCACATAGGCATCGGCCGCCTTTGCCGCTTCCTCAATATAGTCCCGTCCGCTGCCACCCATCACAGCCACACGCCGAATCGGACGATTCCCGCAAACGGCACGCACAAAGGGGGTGTCCAGCGCCGCCTTCACCACGCCGCAAAAATCTTCGGGGGCGGTTTCTTTTATATCCCCCACACGCCCGAACATCAGGTCCTCCTGCTCCTCCACCGCAAAAATCGGTTGCGGGTTCTGCAAGCCAACGGCCGCCGCCAGGGCATCGCCCACGCCGCCAGCCGAAATATCCAGATTGGTGTGCATACTGATAGCGGCAATTCCCGCCTTGCACAACCGCCATACCCGCGCATCGCTCTGCGGCGTCACCTGCAAAAGCCCCTCTCGAATCAGCGGATGATGCGCCACGATCACCTGCGCCCCCAACTGCTCGGCCTGCGCAATCACCGCATCGGTAATGTCCAGCGCAAACAACACCCGATTGACCTCGGCATCCGGATCGCCGCACATCAATCCGGTGTTGTCCCATCGGCACTGGTTGGCCTTGGGGTATCTCTCATATAAAAATTGTTCCAGTTGTCCTACTGTCATTGTCTTTTCTCCAGCTCCGCAACCCGCTTCTCCAGCTCGGCCGTGTCCCGTCCCGCCTGCGCCTCATTGTCCCGACGAAGCCGCAACAAGTCCAACCGCCGCTGCAGGTACTCCCGCCCGGCAACAGAATCAGTAAACTTTCCTACTTCCAGCTCCACTTCGCTGTACGGCACGCTTTGCCCACGACGGGCATCGAGGATTACATAGATCATTTTGCCTTCCCGCACATACCGTTCCCGCTCAATCATAAATCCATTCTCTACCAAATATCGGCGAAGTTCGGCCGCCTTGGTCATGGGTTGCAACAGCAGTTGGGTATGCTCGGCAAGGGTGGCACGGGAAAGAATATCGGCAATCATCAGCCCGCCCATGCCGGCGATCACCACGGTATCGCAATCGGCGCACACTGCGGGGATTCCGTCGCACAACACCCGCTCAATGCGATCGGTCAGATCGGCGGCGGCAATGGTGCGCCCCGCACTTTCCAGCGGGCCTTTTCGGATATCGCAGGCAAACCCGCCCGTGCATTTTCCGTTTTGTACCAGCGCAACGGGCAAAAGGGCGTGGTCGGTACCGATATCGGCAACCGTCCCGCCCTTTACCATATCATAAATTGCGCCCAGCCGGTTTCCAAGTTGTGACATTACTCTGCCTTACCGGCCAGATATTCGTTAATCTTATTTACCAGCATATCGGCATCGGTACCGTGAACAGCACAAGCTTCCTCCACCGTTTCCCCACGGGCGGCCGAGCAGCCCAGACAATGCATGCCAATCGCAAAGAAGAAGGGGGCAACGTTCGGGTCCAGCTCCAGCACGTCGGCAATGATCATATTTTTGGTAACCTGTTTCATAAGATTTACCTCCCTTTATTTTCTATTTTTATTATACCTGCCCCGCCGTCGATATGCAAGGCTTTTTGTTAATTTCTTGGCATAGCAAAGACCTTTATAAACTTGTCGAAAAACACTTGAAAAAGATTCCATTATCATATACAATGAAAGAAAAACAATTAAAGGAGATTTCCCCATGAGCAAGAAAGTAGCTTTTGTTACCGGTGCTTCCAACGTTACCGGTAAGGCCATTGCCTTAGAGATGGCAAAGGCCGGTTATAATGTGATCGGTTTTACCTATGCCGGCAACGAAGACGGCGCCAAGAAGACCAAGGCTGAACTGGAAGCCCTCGGCGCTCAGGCCGCCTATTATAAGATGGATACCCGCAACATCGAAGAGTCGATGGCCACCCTCAATCGGTTTACCGAGGAGTACGGCGCTCTCGATGCCATGATCAATAACGTCGGCGTTACCACCACTTGGAAATTCCTCGACGTTACCGTTGACGATTTCGACTGGATCAGCGAAGTCAACATCCGCGGCACCTATTTCATGACTCAGGCCGCCGCCAAGAACATGGTTGCCAACAACAAGAAGGGCTTTATCATTAACATTTCTTCGGTTCACGCCATCGGCACCTTCCCCAGCCACTCGGTCTATGCCACCACCCGTGCCGCCGTTTCCCGCATGACCCGCTCGATCGCTCTGGAGCTGGCTCCCTACGGCATCACCGTCAACGCCTTCGCTCCCGGCTATGTGGATATGACCTCGGCTCCCAAGTTTGATGATCCCGAGAAGAAGGCCCGTGAGATCGAGGCCCAGAAGAGATCCGCTCGCTATATGCCCACCCGCCGCTGGCAGAAGCCGAAGGAAATCGGCGAGTGCGTGGCCTTCATGTGCTCCGAGTCGGCCCGCTTCATCGTTGGCCAGACCATCTTCGCCGAAGGCGGCGTTACCATCCCCATGGGCTCGGCTCCCTATTGGCCCGAAGCCATCGGCCTGAACAAAGACCTCGTAGACTAATCAAAAAAATATCCCTCCGGAAGATTCCGGAGGGAATTTTTTTATTCTAAAATTTCGTGAACCTGTTCCGAGATCGGGCCCGGATGATCGGTCACCAGCTGCTTGCTTTCCTTTTCCACGTAGGTCATGCCCTCAACCTCTTTTTTGAGGTCCTTCATCACGTCGGCATAGATGCGGGCGTACTCGTCCTCATCCTCTTTCTTCTCAGGCTCGGCCCGCTTCTCCTGAATCTCGTCCAGCAACGCCTCCACGTCCTTAGTCACCGACATATCGGGCGCTTCGGGTGAGCCGTACGGCGCCTTGTCCTTCACCTGCGCAATGCGCTCAAAAATCTCGTTTTTCTTCTGCTCCACCGCATCGGCTACCGCCGCTTGGGTGGCCGCACGAAGCTCGGCACTCTCCCTCGTCTGCTCCTGCACCAGCTCGTCTACCGCAATGGCTTTATCCTCCACCAACTGCTGTACCTGCTGTGCGCCTGCCGCCGCCGTTTCCAAGAGTGCATCGGCTACTCTCTTAAATTCACTGACTTCACGGTTTCCTGTGGTATCCATAAGTTCTCCTGTTGAGACGTTTCTTATTTGTCCCTATTATAGCAGATTTTGGTGTCGAGTGCAACCCCAAAAGTTCTTGTGCCCCGTCCACCCTTTGTGCTATACTGAAAATATGAAACCAACCTGTACCCTCTGCCCCCGCCGTTGCGGGGCAGTCCGATCCAAAAACAACGGCGTCTGCGGCGTCCCCGATACCCTCCATCTGGCTCGGGCCACCCTCCATCATTGGGAAGAACCCTGCCTCTCCGGACGGCAGGGCAGCGGCGCTGTCTTCTTTAGCGGTTGCAATATGGGCTGCGCCTTCTGCCAGAACTTTGATATCTCCCAAAAAACCAAAGGCCGTCCCGTTTCTCCCGCCCGCCTGTCCGAGATATTCTGTGAACTGAAAGAACAGGGCGCCCACAATATCAATCTGGTCACCCCATCCCACTATACCGAACAACTCCTCCCCCTGCTCAAGGATATCGACCTGCCCGTCGTCTGGAACTCCTCAGCCTACGAGTCGGTCGACACTCTGAAAAAACTGCAGGGCAAGGTGGATATCTTCCTGCCCGATTATAAATTTGCCGATGCCGCATTGGCCAACCGACTCGCCCACGCCCCCGACTATCCCCAAATCGCAAAAGCCGCCATTCTCGAAATGTATCGGCAGGTCGGAGATTATGTGATCGAGGACGGCCTGCTCCGCTCGGGCGTGCTGATCCGCCACCTCGTCCTCCCCGGCAAGGCGGAAAACACCCGCGCCGTCATCGACTGGGTGGCCGACACCTTCTCCCACGGTCAGGTGCTCTTCTCCCTCATGAGCCAGTACACCCCCTACCGCACACTCGATGACCCCGACCTCAACCGCCGTCTGGACAAACGGGAGTGGATTCGCGCCCGTAATTATATGAAGAAAAAAGGCATCACCGAAGGCTATGTCCAAGACCTCTCCTCCGCCAAAGAAGAATATACCCCTGCCTTCGATTTCACGGGAATATAAAAAGGATGAGCAAAAGCTCATCCTTTTTCAAAATAGCTCTCCAATTTCGGGAATAGGGCAGGGAAGGCAAACCGACGAATAAACAACCGATCAAACCACCCAATAATGGGACTGTTGATCAGCGCCGTCACAATGGTCGCAACCCCCACGCCGACAAACCGTCCAAAGACCGCCAGCGTCAGCACAACCGCCACCGCTAAACTCGACAGATCGTAAATCCGCTTAACCCGTCCTCGCTCCCAGCCCTTGGCCGCCGCCACGCCCTTGACAAAATAATCGTACATCTGCGGATAGAGATAGGAATGAAAACTAAGCGCCACCGCAAAAGCGGTGATGATCGATCCGCCAAGGAAAAAGGCAATCCGTATCGGCCAATCCATACTCCCCGGCACCGTCACCGCGGGATTGAACATCGGAATGGCCACCCGCCACAAGTCCAGCAACAATCCATAAATCAAGCAAGTGCCAAAAGACACCAGATACAGCGGCCGAAACCGCTTGACAATCAAACAAAAGGCGATTAACAATAACGCCTGCACCAGATACTCGCTCTGCCCGAAGGTCAAAAACCCCAACGCCTGGCTGACAATGTAGGCGGGTGCTACCACCATCGATAACCCCAGATCGGCCGCCGACACCATCGCCACCGAAAAGGACATGGTGATAATGGATATCATGTATGCAATTTCGCTCGGAATCTGAATCTTTTTCATTGTAAACTCCACGAATTTTTACGGTATCGGCGCATGCTCTCCCCGTATTTTTCCTTGAACAGCCGTGTCGCCCACGATATGTTGTTAAACCCGCTGTCCAATATAATCTCGGTAATGCTGTGATTGGAATTCTGCAGCATATTGGCAATGTAATTGAGCCGCAACTCGTTAATAAACTCGGTCACCGTCATCCCCAAATACTGCTTCATGCTGCGGCAGATATGCTCCCGACTTTTCTCGCATCGGGCAAACATCAGTTCTGCCCCTTCCACAAATCCGCCTTCCCGCATCTGTCGGCACAATTCCTCCAGCCAAGAGGGAATCACCTCATTCTCCTCCCCGCTCGTCGGAAAATATTGGGTAATCACCCCGAACAGCCATTGCCTCAGCGCCGCCTTAAGCGCCGCCGTGTCCTGTTGCGATATGGCTCGGATGGCTCGCATCTTCGCTTCCAGCGCCGCAAAATCGTCCTCACTCAGATTGCTCGATGGCGGCATCTCCGCCTCCATCAGCGCACGGCTTGGAAATCCCTCACCCAGAAAATCAAAAATCTCCTGCAGGGTCTGTCGGGTAAAGGTAACGTTGAGCATCGAAAAGGTCTTCCCACGCTCGGGAATGTAGTCGTGCGTATCCTGCGGCCGTATGAACACAATATCACGTTGCGACAGGTGCACAACCCGCCCGTTGATCCGATGCTGCGCCGCTCCCTCCAGCACCACAAAGACCTCACAGTAATCGTGATAGTGCGGCCGAAAATACTCGGTACTGCTATGCACGTACCGATACATGATCCCCGTGCGCATATCCACAAACCGCTCGGCCGTCAGCAATTTCGGTTCCATAGCATTACCCCTCCCATATCACAATACCACCATATTACCACGCTTGTATCGGTTTTTCAACCCCTAAGCAAAGCGAGCAACCTATCGTTGCTCGCTTTTTTCATAATTGACTCCGCACACCCCAACAATAATGAGCACACAACAAATCAGTTGCGCTACCGACAGCCGCTCCTGCAAAATGAACAAACCCGCCAGCACCGAAACCACCGTAATGATATTGGAAAAGGAGGAGGCCCGCACCGAGGATATGTGAGATGTCGCATAGTTGTATAGGAGAAACGCCCCGATCGAGGACAACACCGCCAGATACCCGATCGCCCCCCAAAAGGGCAGGGAAGTAACGGCCGCCGTCACCGCGCCTACGTAATCCTTTCCCAGTCCCAGCACCGCCGCCAGATTAAACCCAACCGTGCCGATCAGGAACATCATGTAGGTGCGCTCCACGGGCGAGTACCGCTCGGCCTCACTGCGGCTTAAGATGTTAAAGACGGCCGCACACACCACCGCCCCCAACAACAGGAGAATCCCGATCAGATAAGTCTTCTCCCCGTCATTGGATAACAGGCTAATCACCACAATGGCCGCCAAGGATAGCAAGGCAAATAAAACCTGCCGCATCTTCGGCTTTTCCTTGAGAAAAAACAGAGAAATCAGAATCACACCCACCGGCACCAACGAAATAATCACACCCGAAATCGCGCTGGATGTATATTCAATCCCGTACAGTTCAAAAATAAAGTAGAGCAGCGGCTGGGCCACCGCCATGAGTAAAATCCCTTTTTTGGGCTTGCCCCGCAACTGCAGTTTGATTAGGCCAAACGCCCACAGAATATTTAATATAAGAAAAGCCACCGAAAAACGCACCGCCAAAATCACCAACGGATGCGCATGTTCCAAGGCAACCTTGGAAAAAAGAAAACTAAATCCGAATATCGTATTGGCAATCAACGCGGCCACAGAGCCCAGTCCCGTCTTGTTCATTCTTGTCCCTCTTTCCTGTATTAAAGGGATTATACCAAATTTCGAGGGACCGGTCAATTTTTTTACCCAAAAAGACATAAATAATCGGTTGACATTTGTGAGAAAATGTGCTAAAATCAAGGAACATATCGGGAGAAGTGTCCGAGTGGTTTAAGGAGCCGGTCTTGAAAACCGGTGACTCGAAAGAGCCGTGGGTTCGAATCCTACCTTCTCCGCCAAGGAAATCTCCCGTAAATAACGGATCATATAACGTCACTATGGAGAAGTACTCAAGTTGGTGACGAGGCGCCCCTGCTAAGGGCGTAGGCCGGCTAAACCCCGGTGCGAGGGTTCGAGTCCCTCCTTCTCCGCCAAATAAAAGCACCACCCATTCGGGTGGTGCTTTTATTTTAATAGATTGAAATGACTCGAACCCGAGCACCGAAGGTGCGGGCAAAGAGCACGACCGCCGCCGGTGGCGGATGCAGGGAGTGCGACTTTGTTGCTGCGGTCGAAAAAATGGAGGGATGCTTTGCACTCGAACATTTTTTCGGGTACCGCAAAAGGGGGTGCGCAGCACCTTCGAGTCCCTCCTTCTCCGCCAAAAATCCTGAATGCTTGCGCATTCAGGATTTTTACTTATTACCTCTTCACTATTCACTCTTCACTGTTCTTATTTCCCCTTGCCCTTTTTTTCCTTCCGTGCTATACTATCTCTACGGAGCGTTTGTTTCTTTTCCCCCATTAAGACGGTATACTGTCGGTGAAGGGAGTGACCCGCATGGATCAAATAAAAACAGGAAACTTTATCGCTTTTCTCCGCAAGGAGAAAAATCTCACCCAACGGGAGCTGGCCGCCGCTTTAGGCATAACCGACCGTGCCGTATCCAAATGGGAGAACGGACGGGGACTGCCCGACCTCTCTCTGTTAGTTCCTCTATGTGAAATATTAGGCGTTTCGGTCAATGAACTGCTGTGCGGTGAGAAGATCAAAAGGGAAGACCTGCCCCAAAAAGCGCAGGACACGGTGCTGGACGCCCTGACCGATTCCCGCAAAAAAGAACGCCGCACCAAGCGCATCTTTCTTGCCGTTCTGCTTGCCGTCCTGCTTCTTTTCTTTAGTCTTGTCACCATGTTTGGTATCGATGTTCACCAAATGCGCCAAAATAAACCCACCGTCTTTTCCACTTGGGGCTTTGACTATTGCCCGCCCGTTGACCTGTCCGACGAAGCCATCCACCAAGCCGTGGAATCCGCCTTGCTCAGGCAGGACGAAGCCGACCTTAACCGCTTGATTCAGGACGGCACCGTGCCCCTCGGCCGCAAACCCTTTGTCAGCGCCCACGTATTTTTGATCGAAGAAAAACCCGATCACTTTTTGGTGCACGCTTGGGTCAAAGGCACCACCTATTATATGGAAAACGGAAATTTACTGGCCGACGGTGGCTATTCCATGCCCTACCGCTTCACCGTCGAGGAAAAGGACGGCATCTTTACCATAACCCAAAAAGAACATCCTCGGGACGGCAGTTTGTATGCACAAGATATGCAAACCCTTTTCCCCGCATCGGTGCGCCGTCAAATCAATCGTGTCTACCGGGACGGCACCGCCGCCCGCATGAATTTAGAAATCGAGGAGAAAGCGAAACTCTACTTTCACCTATCTTAAAAAAGAGGTTGACAAATGAAATATTTCCGTCTCGGCGATTTCATCGTAACTTTTACAATTTTACTCTCGGCACTCGGCCTCTTTTTTCTCTTCCGCCCCGAAGGGGCGGCCGCTTGCGCCACCATTTCGGTAGACGGGCAAACGGTTCATCAAATCCAACTGCCAAGCTATAAAACCGTATCCTTGGAAAACGGGGTAGTGATCCGCTTTGACGGCATGAATGCCTGTATCGAATCCTCCGATTGCCCCGACCATACCTGCGTCAACAACGGCTGGCTGACCCAATCAGGCCAATCCAGTATATGTCTTCCCAACCGCACCGTGCTCAAACTCGACGGCGGTACTCTGATTGTGGGAGGTTAATCATGAAACGCTATACCACCCTCACCCGCTGCGCCCTGCTCACCGCCGTGGCGCTCATCATCAGTTTACTGGAAAATTTCATCCCCATCCCCGTACCGGGAGT
>JAZKZU010000048.1:0-5416 GCA_045612825.1 Eubacteriales bacterium | reverse complement strand
AAGGCGAATATAACTGAGGCGCACTTCCTTACGAAGTGCGCCTCTTAGGCCTGCTTCTTTTTTCCTGAAACACAGCCGCACACGCCGATCACACACGCCGCACCCGCCTTACGCAGGGTACGGGCACATTCCCGCAAGGTCGCGCCTGTCGTATATACATCATCCACCAAAACAATGGTCTTACCCACTACCGCCGCCTCATCAATCACCCGATAACAGCCTTTCACGTTGGCTGCCCTCGCTTTGGCACTCAGTTGCAAGGACTGCTTCGGCGTGTCCTTCCACTTCTCCGCCACCGTCAGATAGGGCAACCCCTTGATCATGGCATACTGGCTGGCGATACATTCACTCTGGTTAAACCCTCGGCTTCTCAACCGTTTGGCGCTAAGCGGCACGGCCGTCACGTAATCCGCACTCCCCAGTCCCGACACCTGCATCTCAGCCATCGCCCGAGCAAAATGCACCGCCGCACTCTTATGGCGGTGAAACTTGAGAGCCTTGGCTGCCCGCTTGGCGGCGCCGACGTAGAAGTAGGGCGCACGCACACAAAAAACGTCCTTGCGCTTGCTGTTGGGGGCCAATTTGTATTTGGCACAATGCGGCAAATTCTCTTTACATTCGGTACAAAATTCCCCTTCCTTTTCCACAAGAACCCCACAAAAGGGGCATCGTGAGGGGTAGGCAAAAGTAATCAAAAACCGCCGAAGTTTCCTTAACAATAAATATGATCCTCCAATAAATAGCGTAGGCCCGAAAACCGTTTGGTCTTGGTCTTATTCTCAATCATAGCCTCAATCTTAGACGGATCTCCTACAATCACCAGCCGCTCCTTGGCACGGGTCATGGCCGTGTAAAGCAGGTTGCGGTAAAGCAGATTGCGGGGCGAATCGACCACCGACAAAATGACGCATTTAAATTCACTGCCCTGACTCTTGTGCACCGTCATGGCATAGGCAAAATCCAGTTGCTCCAAGCAGGTAAAGGGATAGTTTGCCGTCTTATCGTCAAACTGAATCTCCATGCACTCGGCATAATTGTCAATAACACGGATGATCCCGATATCTCCGTTAAAAATTCCCACACCCAATTCGCCGTTTGGCATACGATAGGTAATGTCATAATTGTTCTGGATCTGCATTACCTTATCCCCTACACGGAACCCGTGCCGTCCCCACGGCTTCTCCGCCTTGTCGGGCGACGGCGGGTTGATGGCCGCACGCAAATGCTCGTTGAGATTCACCGTACCGCACAGCCCAAGTTTCGATAGGGAAATAACCTGAATATCCGAAAGCGGATCGTACCCGTAGGTATTCACCAGCCGCCGCACCGCCAAATCCACAATCATCTGCGCCGCTGTCACCGCTCCTGTCTCTTTAATCAGAAAGGCATCCCGATTCTCGCCCACAAACTGCAAAGGTTCTCCTCGCAAAATCCCGTGCGCATTGGATATGATCTGCGAGTCGGCCGCCTGCCGAAACACGTGAGAAAGCGCCACCGTGTCCACCAGCCCCGAGGCAATCATATCTCCCAATATATTACCGGGCCCCACCGGCGGCAACTGATCGGCGTCCCCAACCAATACCAGCCGACACCCATCGGGTAACGCCCGCAACAACGCCTGCATCAAATCGGCATCAATCATCGACGCCTCATCGCAGATAATGGCATCATAACCCAGCGGTTCGTTCTCATTTTTAGCAAAATGCGGCAAACTATCGCCGCTGTATTGCATCTCCAGCATACGGTGAATGGTCTTGGCCTCATCCCCCGTCAATTCGGAAATGCGCTTGGCAGCACGCCCCGTCGGCGCCGCCAAAGCATACTTAACACCCAGCATCTGATATAGCGCAATAATCCCCGACAAGGCTGTCGTCTTGCCCGTACCCGGCCCACCGGTCAGCACCATAACCCCACATCGAGCCGCCATGTCAATGGCCTCCATCTGCTGATCGTTAAAATGCAGTTTCAGTTTCTCCTCCACCAAAGCCAGATGCTCCGGCCGATATTCGGTAAACCGCTTCACACAACTTTGCAGTCGGGCAAAGCGCCAAGCACAATACTGCTCCGCCTTATAATACCGCTCTAAATATACCGCATCCTTGTTGCCGATCGGACGGCTATACAACATCTCGTCTTCAATCAGCTCGTCCAACCGCTGTTCAATAATCGATTCGGGCATATCAATTAAAGTCATCGTCATCTGCACCAAAGCCTCACGGGGAATAAAGGTATGCCCCGCCCCGTAGGCATTGCGATGCAGAATGTATTTCATAGCCGAGGAAATGCGAAGCGGACTGCTCTTGTCAAAATCCATGCGAGAGGCAATCTCATCGGCATCGGCAAAACTCACCCCGTCTATCATTTCACACAAAATATAAGGATTGCACCGAATCACATCCTCCGAAGCACAACCCCAACACTTCCACACCGCAAAAGCCACCGAGATACTCACCCCGTACCGTTGCAGAAAAAGAATCACCTGCCGTATCCCAAACTGCTCACGAAACGCCTGCGATATCTTTTGGGCCTTGACCTGAGTAATCCCCCGCACCCGCGCCAACTGCTCCGGCGCATGTTCAATCACCTCAAGCGTGCGCTCACCGAATAATTCAATGAATTTATCGGCCGTCTTCTCGCCCACACCCTTGATCGCGCCCGCCGCCAGATAGGCTCGAATGGCATCCACAGTGGTCGGCAGTTCCTTTTCGTAACTTTCTACCTGAAACTGCTGACCGTAATTCGGATGCTCCACCCATCGGCCGACAGCCGTGATGCGCTCCCCCGTCGTTATGTAAGGCATGGTTCCCACAACGGTTATCGCATCATCAGCCGTCTTGACCTCAATGATCGCATATCCATTTTCCTGATTTTTAAATATAACAGAAGACACCGTCCCCTGTATCTGTTCCTGTTGTGCCATGCTACCGTTCCTTCTCAATTTGCAGGTCGGGTACACAGATCAAAAGTGCATCCACCTGCTCCTGCGTCAAACCCTTGTCTATCACAACCACCTGTACTCGGCGATTCCCGCTCCGACATTGCTCCGCAATCCGCCCCACCACAAAGGGCAGCATCACGTCATTCTCCTCGGGCTTAAGCTCCAGTATCACCCGCCGAACGGCCTGCGCCGATCCCCCGATGATCCATTCCCGAATCTCCATAATTAAGTAAGCAATCCCAAGTGCAGCAAATAACGAAAGTATAATAATTCCAATCTGATCCATAAGTTTTCACCCCTTTTATCCTATGCGGAAAAGGGGTGAATTGTTTATTTTAAGTATTCTAAAAGTTCCTGCGCCTTCGATGTGTCCTCCCACATCACGCCCAGATCCTCACGCCCCATGTGTCCGTAGGACGAAAGCGGAGTGAAAATCGGACTGCGCAATTTCAATTCCTCAATAATGGCCGCCGGCCGCAGATCAAAGCAGGATTTCACCGCCTTGGTCAATCTCTCCTCGTCTACCGTCCCCGTACCAAAGGTGTCCACCAGTAGCGAAACCGGCTGCGCCACACCAATCGCATAGGCCAACTGTACCTCACAACGCTCGGCCAAACCCGCCTTTACAATGGTCTTGGCCACGCGGCGTGCCGCATAAGCCGAAGAACGGTCTACCTTGGTCGCATCCTTACCCGAAAATGCGCCGCCGCCATGACGGCCCATACCACCATAGGTATCCACAATAATCTTGCGCCCCGTCAAACCCGAGTCCCCACAAGGCCCGCCAATTACAAACCGTCCGGTCGGATTGACCAGAATACGAGCATCCGCAATCATCTTTTCGGGCAGAATCGGCTTGATAACCTCTTCAATGATCGACTCGCGAATCTCCGACAAATCCACATCAGCCGCGTGCTGCGTGGATACAACAATGGTATCAATGGCAACAGGATGTCCGTCCTCATACCGCACCGATACCTGCGTCTTGCCGTCAGGCCGCAGATAGGGCAATACCCCCGTCTTGCGTACGTCGGTCAAACGCTTGGCCAATTTATGCGCATAGGAAATGGGCATCGGCATCAACTCAGGGGTCTCGTTGCAAGCATATCCGAACATCATGCCCTGATCCCCCGCTCCAATATCATACCCGTTGGACTCTTTGGCCTCCAACGACTTGTCAACACCCAGCGCAATATCGGGCGACTGCTTGTCCAGCGCCGTCAAAATGCCGCAGGTCGCCGCATCAAAACCGTACTCACTGGACGTGTACCCAATCTCCGTAATGGCGCGCCGCACCAAGGCCGGAATATCCACCTGTGCCGCCGAGGTAATCTCACCCATTACCAGTACCTGTCCCGTCGTAATGGCCGTTTCGCATGCCACACGGGACATCGGATACTGTGCGAGCATCGCATCCAACACACTGTCGGAAATGCGGTCGCATATTTTATCGGGATGACCTTCGGTCACCGATTCAGATGTAAATAAATAGTTTCTCATTTCTTTTTCTCCTTAAAAAAGCGCTCTTGTTACCAAGAGCGCATTACAAATCTTATCTATCGGATAATTATCCGCAGGATTTAACACCTTGCATTTTACGCAGGTTGTCGGGCTTCACAGGGCCAGTCCCTCCGCCACTCTTGATAAACCATATTCAATTCACATATAGTATACGAGATCTGTCGCTTCCTGTCAAGTTTTTTTGAGGATCGGACTGAGTTTTTTATAAATAAGGAAACAAATCAACGCATCTACCAACCCCTTCACCGTCGTAAACGGCAAATTGAAAATCAAAAGTGACTTCCAAATGCTGTCCACACTCGGCAATATGGCTTGATAGAATGACAAAATGACCGTCTCCGGAATCATCACCTTATAATAAATGGGGTAAATCAAAAAGTAGTTGATAACCACACAGGCAATTCCCATCGCCACCGCACCAACAAGCGATCCCATCAGCGCCGACTTGCGATTTTTATAGGCACGGTAGATCCATCCCGCCGGCACTACAAAGAAAATACCCATCAAAAAATTGGCCAATTCGCCAACGCCCGCCGTACTGGTCACCAGTAAATGCAGGGCATTTTTCAGAAAACATACCGCCACACCATAAAGTGGCCCGTAAGCAAACGAGGCAATCAGTGCCGGTAATTCCGAAAAATCAAACTTAATAAAAGACGGCATGATCGGCACGCCGAACTCCAAGAACATCAACACAAATCCAACAGCCCCCATAATGGCCGTCACAACAAGTGCTCTTAAATTTTTGGTTTTTGTTGCAGACATAATAAACTCCTTTTCTCGGCAAATAAAAAAACCGCCGACGAAAAGTCTGCGGGTAGCATTAAGGAAATCTTCTTCCATCCGGACTATACCGTCGGTCACGGAATCACACCGTGTCATGCCCATAGGCTTGCAGACTTTACTGCCGGTGGGGAATCGCACCCCGCCCCGAAGACTTATCATATAAAATTTGGA
>JAZKZU010000047.1:0-4179 GCA_045612825.1 Eubacteriales bacterium | reverse complement strand
ATCGAGTCGCCGTCTTATAAAAAGATTGAGCAGGTCTATCGGGCGGCGGGTGTGAATGTGGAAATGCTGACTCTGGGGCAGGACGGCATTGACAGCGCCGCTTTACGCCGAGCGCAGGCCAATATTCTTCACATTTCCCCTTATCGAAGTTTTCCCAGTGGGGTTAGTGCCTCGGCTTCCAAGCGGCATGAATATCTGCGATGGGCGCAGGAGGGGCGGTATATTGTGGAGGACGATTTTGAGTCGGAGTTCTCGGTGTCCAAGAAGGCGGAGGAAACGCTGTTTTCTCATGCGCAATTTGAAAATGTTATCTATATGAATACCTTTTCCCAGACCGTATCCCCCTCCTTGCGGGCGGGCTATATGGTGCTGCCTGTGGGGTTGGCCAAGGCGTTTGAAAAGCGGTTGGGGTTTTATTCCTGTACCGTGCCGACCTACATCCAACTGGTATTGGCTCGCCTGATCGACAATGGAGATTTTGAACGGCACATCAATCGTGTGCGGCGGCAAAAACGAAAGATATTGTCGCAAAAATGAGTTTTGAAAAATTTTGTGCAGATTGCACAGAATATGAAAAATTTGATAACTTTGCCGAAAAAGGTTGACTTAACCGGCTTCCTATACTATACTAATGGGGCTGGTCATTGTGCAGATGTACGATGTCGGCATAATATTTATGACAGAAAGGTGAAACGACAATGACCAAGAAGATTATTGCTGCTATGCTGTTGGTGCTGGTATGCACGACCGGTCTGCTTGCCGGTTGCGGCGCTAAGCCGGTTACCGAGGCGGACTTCGACAGAATCGCCAACTATTACTTTGATCTGAAGCTGACTCAGGCTGGAAACGAGTGGGCGGATTATCAGGTAGAGGAAGACATCATCATCAACTCCAAGAGTTGCTACTGCTTGAGTGCTTTGGATGCTGATGGTGAAGTGGTTTACTCCATCGGTATCATGAAGGATGGCTCCGGTGTATACA
The DNA here is from genome assembly GCA_045612825.1 of Eubacteriales bacterium. Taxonomy (GTDB): domain Bacteria; phylum Bacillota; class Clostridia; order Oscillospirales; family UMGS1783; genus CAKSHC01. The sequence goes on along the minus strand of JAZKZU010000047.1, from coordinate 3,198 downwards.
GCTATGGTATGACTACCGGTAAAGCCAGCCGTATCGGCGGCAGCGAAGTCGGCAGATAAGAACAAGATTACGATGAAGAATAAGCGATCCGATGGGATCGCTTATTTTTTATTTACAAATTAGTACTTGTTTTTTTTGTAGGTAGGAGATATAATAAGGTGCAATGTGTAATAAAGAACCGAAGATAGGATATATTGGAGGAAAGAAATGGCAAGAGCAAAACATGCCGCCAAGCCGGTGGTAGTGGATAAACCCATGGATCAAAAGAAGAAAAAACGGCGCGCCATCTGGATCGGCATTTGCGGCGGTATTTCCGTGCTGGTTGTTGGCTTTGTCGGTATCTTCTGGTACTTCTTTGGTGGTTTGCAGACGGAGGAGTTGAATACCGACGATCTGGGTATCAACAGCAGTTATCATTCCTCCATTCAACAGGAAAAGAAGATTACCAATATTGCCTTGTTCGGGATTGATAGCCGTGCCGGTGGTGACTCGGACGAGGGTTTGAGTGATGCGGTGATGATCTTAAGCATCAATCATCAAACCAATAAGGTGAAACTGATCTCGATTATGCGGGACAGTTACGTGAAGATCAACGGGCGTGGCGATAAACTGACCCATGCGTATGGGTATGGCGGTGCCGCTTTGGCCGTTAAGACATTAAATGAGAACTTCAATTTGGATATTACCGACTATGTTACGGTTAACTTCGACCAGTTATCCAAGATTATCGATTCGATCGGCGGCGTGTATTTAGATGTTACGCCGGCTGAGCGTACGGAACTTAACTTGTTGATCAGTGAAATTCGTGGTTCCGCCTCGCCTTGGTTGGAAACCAGCGGAGAGCATGTGTGGATGACAGGAGATCAGGCGGTGGCCTATGCGCGCATCCGAAAGTTGGATGGTGACCAGATGCGTACCAGCCGTCAGCGTGAGGTACTTACGGCGGTATTTGAGAAGGTATCGACCATGTCGGTTATGCAGTATCCGGCCTTGGCTAGGACGATGATTCCGATGGTGACCACGTCCTTTACTTACAGTGATATTTTGGAGTATTTACCGGTAATTACCAGTGGACAAGTGGTGATTGAAGAGGCGATGATCCCGGGTGATTATGACGACGCCAGAAACGCTATGATCAATGGCATTTACTATATGCAGTACGACTTGGATAAGGCCACCGATCATATTCACAAGTTTATTTATGAGGACATTCATCCCAATACCGATCCCGAAACGCTGACCGAGAGTTCCGCTGAGAGTTCGGCTAATAATTCTTCATCGAATTTGTCTTCCCGGTCATAAACGAAGCGAGGCGAAAGCCTCGCTTTTTTGTGCCCTTGACATAATAGAATTTGTCCGATATAATAAGAATATATTAGTAGTTTGGAGGAAGTTATGGATTATTGTATCAACTGCGGTGCGGATTTGACCGACGATATGGAGAAATGCCCCGAATGCGGTGCGGCACGTTTCGGCCGAAAGCCTGCGCCCTTTAAGCCTACTTTCCCCGCCCATCATGAAGAAGAGATGAAAGAGAAACCGGTGATTGAGGAACTGTATGTGCCCCAAGAGCCGCAGGAGGAAGTGCTGCGGGATCAGCCCGCCCCCGTACATAGCGGCCATGAGCCGGGCGAGCCGGTGATCATCGATGAGAAGCCGAGCGAGCCGGCCGATCTTACGCAGGCCATTGCGTCTGTGCAGGAGGCGGAAGAAGAGGCTGCGCCGAAACCGGCGGTGGTCGAGCTGCCCTATCTGAAAACGGATATGGACGACTATGAGGAGTATTATGACGATCCGGCCTATGACGTGCTTAGTTCGGGCCAGTATATGGGTACGGTGCTGATGATGAGCATACCGGTGATCGGTTGGCTGGCTACTCTGATTTGGGCCTTGGGCGGCACCAAGAACTTTAACCGCCGCAATCTGGCCCGTGGCGTATTGCTGACGTTTTTGATTGTTGTGGGTGTGCTGGTGATTGCCGGACTGGTTCTGTCCTACTTCTTCGGCGATATCTTTACCATGATTACAGATAAGGTATTTGCCGTAATTGATGTATTCAAGAAATAAAAGAAAGATCGCAGAATATTCTGCGATCTTTTTTTCTTTAGCGAGTGATGAGCATGATCAGCAAGATGCCAACGATAACGATGGACATATTGCAGCAGCAGTCACCGTGATCGGTACTCCTAAAATACATGTATCACACCTCCATTACACTACATGATATGCGAGGTGGGATGCATTGGTGCTTGAAATGGCGGGGGCTGTGTGGTATAATGGAGAAAAAATGAGGAGGATCCGTCATGGGTTGGCTTTATTGGATATTGGGAATATTGGCTCTGCTTGTGGCCATTATCGTGATATGGATTTTTGCGGTGCGCAGTCACTTTTCGGGTTTGACCTACGATTGCGAGGATAAGTACTCGGTCGTGGATCGGTTTATGAAAAAAAGACATGAAATGATCCCCGGTCTGATCGAATCGGTGCAGGAATATGCGGCGCATGAAACGGCCATTATCGAGGAGTTGATCACCTTGCGCAACCGTTCCATTGCGGCGGCCTCGCTGATAGAAAAGTGCGAGATCGAATCGGAGTTGACCGATGCCCTGCGGCGTCTGTTTTCCTCGGCCGAGAAGTACCAGAAATTGCGAATCAACGCCGTGTTTGTCACCTTGAAAAACGATCTGCGTGCGGTGGAACAAGATATCGCCAATGCCGGCGAGCAGTATAACCGTCAGGTCAAGGCCTACAACGCTTACTATGATCAAGCGGTGCCGAATGTGATTGCCACGCTGTTCAAATTAAAGAAACTGGCCGAATGTGAAATGCAGGTCTACAGCATAGAAGAATAAAAAATATCCGAGAACTAATGTTCTCGGATATTTTTTTTAGGCATCCTTTTTGTCTTGTTCGGACAACTTTTTGTTAATTTCCATCACGTTCTGTACCAGCAGGATAAAGAGCATGGTACTCTCGAACAGGATGCGGATGACGATCGGGCCGACAATCATGATCAGCAGGCCGATGCCACCCATCCACATATCGGTGTAGAAACCGTAGTTGACCGAGATGAGCATGAACAGACCAACACAGATGCAGGAGAAGGTCAGGAACAGATAAAGAGCCTTGACGATTTTCTCCAGAAACAGAGTACGGAAATCGAGGATATCCGCAATCTTTTTCAGTGCATCGGGGAGG
>JAZKZU010000046.1:0-2384 GCA_045612825.1 Eubacteriales bacterium | reverse complement strand
TAAAGGACTTGGGCGTCGCGATCATCCCATCGATCTGCCCTCGCAGATACATCCGCAAACCCAGCGCCACCTGATCGTTACGGCTACGGGCGGTGTGCAGTTTCTTGCCTACATCCCCCAGCCGCTCGGTCAGCACCTCTTCGACGAACATATGAATGTCCTCGCAGGACATATCAATCGCCAAGGCGCCGCTCTCGATATCCGCCAGGATCTGTTCCAAGCCGCCGATGAGGGTATCGGCATCGGTTTGGCTGATGATGCCGGTAGTGCCCAGCATCATGGCGTGCGCCATACTGCCGGTAATGTCCTCTTTATACATACGGGAATCAAATCCGATGGAGGAATTGAAATCGTCTGCTAATTGTTCGGTTGTGCCGTCGGTTCGGCCGGTCCACAACTTTGCCATAATCCTACTCCAAAAAACTTATTTGCCTTCTACCATGGCCTGCACCTTGATGGGCAGACCAAACAGGTTGATAAAGCCCTCGGCATCCTGCTGATTGTAATCACTCTCACCGAAGGTAGCGATCTCCTCACTATACAGGCTGTACGGACTCCATACGCCGGCGTTGATCATATTGCCCTTATACAGTTTCAGGCGAACCTTACCGGTAACCTTCTCCTGCGTCTTATCCACAAAGGCCGAAAGCGCCTCGCGCAAGGGGGTAAACCACTGGCCGTTGTAAACCAGTTCGGCAAAGGTGACCGACAGTCTTTGCTTTTCATGCATGGTCATCTTATCCAGGCATATCTGCTCGAGCACGCTGTGTGCCTTATACAGAATCGTGCCGCCCGGCGTTTCATACACGCCACGACACTCCATGCCGACCAGACGGTTCTCTACGATATCGAGGATGCCGATACCGTTGGCGCCGCCGATCTCATTGAGCTTGAGGATGATGTTCTTAGCGCTCATCTTCTCGTCGTTGAGGGCTACCGGCACACCCTGCTCAAAATCAAGGGTGATATAGGTGGGCGCATCGGGCGCCTGCAGGGGCGAAATGCCCATCTCTAGGAAACCTTCCTTCTCGTACTGCGGCTCGTTGCCGGTATCTTCCAGATCCAGACCCTCGTGCGAGAGATGCCACAGGTTCTTATCCTTAGAATAGTTGGTTTCCCGATTGATCTTGAGGGGGATATCGTGCGCCTCGGCATACTCAATCTCCTCATCACGGGACTTGATATCCCACTCACGCCAAGGAGCGATGATGGGCATATTGGGAGCGAACGCCTTAATGGTCAGCTCAAAACGCACCTGATCGTTACCCTTACCGGTGCAGCCGTGAGCGATGGCATCCGCACCCTCTTTGATGGCGATATCCACCAGCGCCTTGGCAATGCAAGGACGGGCATGGCTGGTACCCAGCAGGTATTCTTCATACACCGCACCCGCCTTCATGGTGGGAATGATGTAGTTATCTACGTAATCATCGGTCAAGTCCAAAACATACAGCTTGGAAGCGCCCGTTTTGATGGCCTTTTCTTCCAAACCCTCCAACTCATCCGCCTGTCCGACGTTACCCGAAACGGCAATAACCTCACAGTTATTGTAGTTCTCCTTGAGCCAAGGAATGATGATCGAGGTGTCCAAACCGCCCGAATAGGCCAGTACTACTTTTTTAATTTGAGATTTATCCATTTTTTACTCCTTTTTATGCATAAGTATGCATAAGTTTTTATTCATTATGCAGTATAATACACCCATTTACAGGGTTTGTCAAGCAAATTTCTGTATATTTTTACAGAATTTAAGGAAATTGCTCACGCAACCAATCGTGCAGTTTTTGAGCCGTGGTCAGGCTCATGCCTTTCACCTGCGCCAACTCCTCCACCGAGGCCGCTTTGATGGCCGACAGGGTCTTAAAATGCTTCAGAATGGCATTGGCTCGCGCCTTTCCGATGCCCTCAACGGCGGTAAACATACTTTCCAGCGAACGGCGTCTGGCGGCGGCCGCATGGTAGGTGATGGCGAACCGATGCGCCTCCTCCTGCATCCGCCCGCACAAAGGGAACACCTGCGGATATTTATACAGCATGACTTCCCGCCCGTCCTCAAACACCAGCGACTTGGTGCGGTGCCGATTATCTTTTTTCAAACCGAAGATGGGCAGATACAGCCCCAACTCATTCAAAGCTTGGCGTACCGCCCGCACCTGCGGCAGAGCGCCGTCGGCAAAGATGGCGCTGGGCAAGGGCGCAAAGGACTCGTCCCCGTCCAGATACCGCCCAAAACGGCGGGAGACTGCTTCTTTCATGCACCCACAATCGTCATTGGCATCGGCGGCGATGCGGAATTTCTTGTAGCGATCCTTCAAAAAACCACGGCGGCCATAAACGGCCATGCCGCACACCACGTTCGTACCCGACTGGTGGGAAATATCGTA
>JAZKZU010000045.1:0-6026 GCA_045612825.1 Eubacteriales bacterium | reverse complement strand
GATGCCGGTGCTGCCGCTGCTGCCAGAGTTGGCGAGCTGTTTGCCGTTCATGTCATTCCTCGTCCGCATGATGATGTGGAAATGATTTTACCTCACAAGGACTAAGTTATACATAAATACCGGTTGTGCCGTCTTATGCGGGCGGCACGGCCGTGTTGTATATTGAGGTGAGATTATGGAAGGAAATATTTTGACAAATTTAATATCGACCATTATCTCGAAATTGACCGGATACGGTTACAATGTTGTAAACGAAGTGCCGATTCCGGTTGGGGTATCAAACCGTCATCTGCATCTATCGCAAGCGGATCTTGAGACACTGTTCGGAAGCGGTTATCAGCTGACTGTGCTCAAAGATTTATCACAGCCCGGCCAGTATGCCGCTAAGGAAACCCTTACCATTGTCGGGCCGAAAGGTGCGATTGGTAATGTTCGAGTGTTGGGTCCTGTCCGTAAGCAGACACAGGTGGAGATCATGCGCTCGGATTGTTTTTCATTAGGTGTTCAGGCGCCGTTGCGGGAGTCCGGTATGTTAGGCGGGAGTGCCCCTATTACCATTGTTGGACCGAAGGGGTCGGTATATCTGGCGGAGGGTGCGATTGTTGCTAAGCGTCATATTCACATGACTCCGCAGGATGCAGCGACCTACAAGGTGAGTGACGGGCAGGTGGTTTCGTTCCGCACGAATGGTGAGCGCGGCATGGTTTTTGATAATGTGGTTTGCCGTGTCAGCGCAAGTTATGCATTGGAGGCGCATCTGGATATGGATGAGGCCAATGCGGCGGACATCAAAAACGGTGATGGAGTATATCTGATTACTGATGCTTTCGGCGCAAAAGCGGTGGCGAGCCGTGTGCCGGAAAAGACGGTGGAGGCCTCTGTTGCTGAGCCGATGCCGGTGTATAATTATGAATCCTTGATTACGGAGGATATGGCCAAGCGTGCGGCTGCAAACGGAACGCCGATTTATGCGGCGGCGGATGCGGTATTTACGCCGTTGGCTAAGGATGTTATCTATGAGAATGATCTGGAGATCATTCGGGAATAAAACGATAAGAACAGGTGAGTGTTCATGGCAAACGTAATTACACAAGTAGAAATGATGAAATATCGTGGTTCTTCGGTTGCCTGTTTTCCTGCAGGAACGATTTTGACGCCGTCTGCCAAGGATTGGGCGAAGGAGCAGGGAATTACGGTTTCGTTTGGAGATTGTGCAGATGCGCCTGCGGCAAACAATGATCTGTTGGATCAGGTAGTTGCGGCAGTTGTGGCGCAATTTAAGGCCAATGGCAGAAGTTTGGACAAAAATGAACTTGTTGCCGCTGTAGAAGAAGTGCTTAAGCGCTTGAATCAGTGATATGGCGAATAAGATTGAAAATAATACAATGGATATAGTGGCTTGCGCCCTGAATGCCGGCTTGGTCGGCACCGGTGGCGCAGGTTTTCCTATGCATGTAAAGATAAATGCGAAGGCGGATGTGGTCATTGCCAATGGTGCGGAGTGTGAGCCGCTGTTGGAGACCGATCGGCACTTTATGCTGCGTCATCCCGAAAAGGTGATTGGCGGTGTGCGTTATGCAATGCAGGCAAGTGGCGCTAAGCGAGGGATTATCGGGGTAAAGGCGAAACACCAAGATATTATTGCGCTTTTTACCGATCTGTTAAAGAAAGAACGTAATATTGAATTATGTCCGCTCCAGAATTTTTATCCGGCAGGCGATGAGCACGTTCTTGTTTATGAAACAACGGGGCGTGTGGTGCCTGCGGGTGGAATTCCCATTGAAGCGGGTGCTATTGTAAACAATGTATTTACCCTTGGTTTGCTGGCGGATGCCGTAGAAGGACGGCCATTTACCAAGAAATACATTACGGTGATCGGTGAAGTCAAAACTCCTTGCGTGGGAGAGGTGCCGCTGGGTATTTCTTTGCGTGAGGTAATTGAACGGTTGGGCGGCGGTATCACGGTTGCGGATTACGGTGTAATTGTCGGCGGGCCGATGATGGGTAAGGTTTGTACCAATCTAGATGAACCGGTAACCAAAACGACCGGCGGTATTATTGTATTGCCTGCCGATCATAAGCTTTTTGATATGAAAAATTCCGATATCCGAAAGGATATGAACAAGGCGAAATCGGTTTGCTGTCAATGTAATTTGTGCACCGATATGTGTCCTCGAAATGCTTTAGGGCATAAGCTGTTCCCGTCCCGATCCATGCGGGTATTGCCGTATCTGAACGGAGAACTGCAGATGGCGACGGTTGCGCATGCGGCTTTGTGCACCGATTGTGGTTTGTGTCAGGCATTTGCCTGCACCATGCACTTGGCGCCTAATCACGTTAATAGCTATTACAAGCAGATGATGGCGAAAAACGGATATAAGCCTGACACTAAGAGTTTTGGCATGAATTCGGTAGGTGAATTTCGTAGTATTCGCAAGGTGCCTACGTCTCGGCTGGTTGACCGTTTGGGTATTGGACAGTACAGTAAACATTTGCCGTTTATTGAGGGAACATTGCCCGGTAACGTCTTGACATTGCCCTTAAAGATGCACATTGGTGCGCCGTGTGAACCGGTTGTTTCGGTTGGAAATACGGTAACTGAGGGACAACTGATTGCCAAGATTCCTGAAAAGGCATTGGGAACCAATCTTCATGCACCTATGGCCGGCACCGTCCGTCGGGTGGATGACGTGATTGTAATTGAAAGGGCTTGAGGAGGAATAAAATCATGATGAATGCCATTGGAATTATTGAAAGCTCAAGCATTGCCAAGGGATATGAAATTTGTGATGCCATGGCTAAGGCATCTATGGTACATATTTTAGAGGCACAACCGATTTGTCCCGGTAAATTTATGATACTTGTGGGCGGCATGGTTGCCGATATCAAACATTCGGTGGAAACCGGCAAAGAGATGGCGGGGAATAATCTTGTGGATTCCTTAGTAATCCCGAACATTCATCCGCAGGTATTTGAGGCTATCAATGCAACCAGTACAGTAGATCAGATCGGCGCTATTGGAATTATTGAAACCTATTCTATTGCGGCCGGTGTTTCGGCGGCAGATATTGCAGTAAAAGCCGCAGATGTGGATTTGCTGGAGGTTCGTCTGTCCCGAGGCATGGGTGGTAAATCGTTTGTTCTTATGACGGGCGAGGTTGCCGATGTACGCAGCGCCGTATCGGCGGCTTGTGAAATTGTGGAGCAAGACGGATTGTTAGCCGCTTGTACGGTAATTCCGTCCCCGCATGAAGATCTGAAAAAATATTTGTTCTGATTTTATGGCAGAGAGTGAAAACTCTCTGCTTTTTTATGCCCTTTTCGAATAGGATGGAAAAGGGTGATATAAGATGTTGGCTACCATCAATGAATGGTTATGGGGACCGGTTTCTTGTGGGTTATTTTTGGCTATTGGTGTGATATTGACGGTAAAAACGAGATTTTTTCAGTTTTTGCATATACGGCAGTGGCTATTGGGTTCGATTCAATCTTTGTTTCAAAAGAAAAACAATGACAAGCAAAATGGCTTTACGGCAATGCAGTCCTTATCTACAGCCTTGGCGGCTACCTTAGGTACGGGAAATATTGTGGGAGTGGCTACGGCGATTGTATCGGGCGGGCCCGGTGCGATATTCTGGATGTGGATGGCGGCAATATTTGGGATGATGACCAAGTATGCGGAAGTGTTATTGAGTATGCATTACCGAAAAAAAGGCGTGCATGGCAGTGGGCCAATGTATGTACTTGAACGGGGACTGGGTAGTAAGCCATTGGCCGTTGGCTATGCTTTTTTCTGTTTCATTGCTTCCTTTGGGATTGGAAATATGAGTCAGGGCAATTCCATGGCTTTGGCCTTTCACTCCTCGTTTCATATTCCGCCGATGGTAACGGGAGTAATGATTATGGGCTTGGCGGGCATTGTTCTGATTGGTGGAATGAAGCGATTGGGTGCCGTTACGGAAAAGTTGATTCCGCTGATGGCGGGGTTTTATCTTTTCTTCAGTTTTTTAGTTTTGATTCTGCATCATGAGAAGATTCCGTCTGCATTCTCGACCATTTTTGAAGAAGCCTTTCGTTTTCGGTCGGTGGGCGGCGGGGCGTTAGGCTTTACGGCGATGCGCGCGATGCGATATGGGGTTGCCAGAGGGATATTTACAAACGAAGCGGGACTGGGTACATCCAGCATGGCGCATTCGGCTTGTGAGCAAGGCAATGCCGCCAAGCAGGGAATGATGGGGATCTTTGAAGTATTTATTGACACGATTGTCGTGTGTACGATTACGGCGTTGGTAATTTTAACAACGGGGGTATTGGGTAACGGAGAAAGTGGTGCGGCATTGACCATATCGGCTTTTTCCATGGGGCTTGGCGGGTTTGCTGAGTGGTTTATCTGTATCAGCATAGGGTTATTTGCTTTTGCCAGTATTTTAAGCTGGTGTTTTTACGGGGAGCGGTGTGCGCAGTATTTATGGGGGCAACGAGCCATTATCGTATATCGATGGGTGTATATTTTGATGATCGGTGTTGGGTGTATTATGAGCTTGGATGCGGTATGGCATTTGTGTGATATTTTCAATGCGCTTATGGCTATACCGAATCTGACCGGTGTTTTCGTGTTGCGGGGGCAGGTGTGGCATATAACAAAAGAATATTTACATGGCTCTTGACAAAAATAAATGGGTAGAGTTATAATAAAAAATAGTCGGTAGGTGAGGCTACCACAGGGATACGGACTGCTGCCGCAAAATGGTGGAGACACCATGAGTTGGCCAACAGAGAATGTCGTATTAAGGCATAATCTAATGCAGTTTCATCGCCCTGCGAAGTTGAAGCTTGAACGATGACGCATACATGATTTCTGTATTTGCCTGTCAAAGTTCCTGCTTTGTCAGGCAATATTTTTTAATTAACGGAGGTGAAAAACATGGATGCAGGTGGCAGTAGCGGCACGGCGTGTGACGGTCGAAGTATATATTGCGGTCGGTACTGGAGTGCCTGCCGTGTTTTTCGATTCTAAAGATACCGTGTCGGAACTTCCTGATGAAACCTATTATATAAAATAAGGAGGAACACGACATGCAGGATATGATTCTGGAGTTAATTGAAAATAAAAAATATCATGCCGTATCCGATATGCTGAAAGAGCAGACGGCTCCTGACGTGGCGGCGTTATTGGATGAGATACCGGATGTTTACTTATCGACAATTTACCGCTTGTTGCCAAAGGAATTGGCCGCGGAGGTATTTGTAGAGATGGACGGCGATCAGCAGGAAATGCTGATTCATCGTTTTACTGATAGCGAGTTGCGTGAGATGCTGGATGAACTGTATCTGGACGATGCGGTTGACATCATTGAAGAGATGCCAGCGACGGTAGTTAAACGTATTCTGCGCAACACCGATCCGCAGACCCGTGTTATGATCAATCAACTGTTGAAATACCCCAAAGACAGTGCGGGTTCGCTGATGACCATTGAGTATGTCAGCCTGAAAAAAGACATGACGGTTGAGGATGCCTTTACCCGTATTCGCCGTACAGGAGTAGACAAAGAAACGATTTATACCTGTTACGTAACGGATGATAATCGTCGGTTGGATGGCATTATTACGGTTCGGGCGCTTTTGCTGGCCAATAGTACCGATTTGATTGAGGACATCATGGAGGATCATCCGATCAGCGTGGAAACATCGGCTGACCGAGAAGATGTTGTTAAGATGTTCGATAAATATGACTTTTTGGCGTTGCCGGTTGTCGATCATGAAAATCGTCTGGTTGGTATTATTACGGTAGACGATGCCATGGATGTCATGCAGGAAGAGGCGGACGAGGACTTTGCCAAGATGGCTGCCGTTATGCCCAGTGACGAGAGCTATTTCAAGACAAGTGTATTTAATCATGCGAAAAACCGCATTACGTGGCTTTTAGTTTTGATGCTGACGGGAATCATCACGGGCGCTATCATTACGGGGTATGAGGAGGCTTTTCAGGCCTATCCGATGTTGGTAGCCTTTATCCCCATGCTGAT
>JAZKZU010000044.1:0-1542 GCA_045612825.1 Eubacteriales bacterium | reverse complement strand
TGATTTGCATACCATACTAACAATTTGTGCCAGTCCTTAATAGCTTGTGTAACTTTTGCTGCGTCGGGATGGGTATCACTCGGATATGGAACGGATATACAATTATTATATAACTGTTCTGGTGTATTAGCCTTTCCGCTTGGAACTGGTTTGGTTGGAATAAAACTTGTTCCAGCTAAAAAATCTTGGATAGTCATATAATTAACTCCTTTTATTCTATAAAGCAAAAGCCAAGCTATATAAACTTGGCTCTTGATACAAATGGCACCCGCAACGGGAATCGAACCCATAACTAACCCTTAGGAGGGGTTTATTATATCCATTTAACTATGCAGGCGTGCTATTTAATTGTAATTTTCGCTTGGGTGTACAAAGGGTGCTAGGTTGTCTCACGGCGTAAAAACGATTCTCAATCGTTTTTACTTGTTCGCATTTAACGATGCAGGCGTATTGGTTGCCCGATCGCATGTCACGGTGCGGACGTGTGCGGTACTATTGTAGCACATTCTGCGACGCTTTTCAAGGGGGTGTCCCGATTGTTGTCGGCCGAATATGTGAACAATTTGTAAACATTGCCAAATAATTGATAAATTTGAAATTAGGGGTAGAAAAATGAAAGGGAATATGGTATAATGAACGATGCGATTACCGCGCCATTTGAAAAAGCTTCCTTTTGGTAGGACGGTGTTGGTTTTTGCGGTGAGCTACGTTTACAAAATATATATTATAAAATGGAGGATTTCCGAAAGATGAGCACCAAGAAGTATGTTTATCTGTCCAGCGAAGGAAACGCACCGATGCGTGAGCTTCTGGGCGGTAAGGGCGCGAACCTTGCCGAGATGACCCACATTGGTCTTCCCGTTCCCCAGGGCTTTACCATCACCACTGAGGCTTGCACTCAGTACTACGAGGACGGCCGTCAGATCAATGACGAGATCATGGGCCAGATCATGGAGTATATCGAGAAGATGGAGAACGTCACCGGCAAGAAGTTCGGCGACCTTGAGAATCCCCTTCTCGTTTCGGTTCGTTCGGGTGCACGTGCATCCATGCCCGGTATGATGGACACCATCCTTAACCTTGGTATCAATGAGGATGTTGTTGAGTACATGGCAAAGAGCTCCGGCAATGCAAGATGGGCTTGGGACTGCTACAGAAGATTCATTCAGATGTATTCCGACGTCGTTATGGAGGTTGGTAAGAAGTACTTTGAGGAGCTCATCGACAAGATGAAGGAAGAAAAGGGCGTAACTCAGGACATCGAGCTTACCGCCGACGACCTCAAGGAGCTTGCAAACCAGTTCAAGGCAGAGTATAAGGCAAAGATCGGTCAGGATTTCCCCTCCGATCCCAAGGAGCAGCTTATGGGCGCTATCAAGGCGGTATTCCGTTCTTGGGATAACCCCAGAGCAAACGTTTACAGACGTGATAACGATATCCCCTACTCATGGGGTACTGCGGTAAACGTACAGATGATGGCACTCGGTAACATGGGCGATGACTGTGGTACCGGTGTTGCATTCACCCGTGACCCCGCAACCG
>JAZKZU010000043.1:0-1684 GCA_045612825.1 Eubacteriales bacterium | reverse complement strand
CTTCGTTGAGGAGAAGAGCGCCAACTTCACCACCCCCGGTCACGAGGAGATTGAATTGGCTTTGCTCAAACTCTATGAATATCTCGGCAACCCCAAGCATCTGGAACTGGCGCAGTTTTTCATTGACCATCGGGGACTGGGCGAGAAGGAGTCGAACGAAGAATACAGTCAGTCGCATATGCCGGTGCGTCAGCAGCGGGAGGCGATTGGCCATGCGGTACGTGCCGGTTATCTCTATACGGCGATGGCGCAGATGGCACGCCTGAGCGGCGATGCTGAGCTTCTGGAAGCTTGCGATGCGATATTCTCCGATATTATAAATAAGAAGATGAGTATTACCGGCGGTATCGGTGCGGTTCGTAAGGGAGAAGCCTTCTCCTATCCGTACGATCTGCCCAATCAGGAGATTTACAACGAAACCTGCGCCGCCATTTCCCTGGCTATGTTTGCGGCGGAACTTGGGCAGATGCATGAAAATTCGATGTATGCCGATCTGGTAGAACGGATTTACTTCAATGGATTTATCTCGGGTCTTGCGCAGTCCGGCGATCGGTTCTTCTATGTCAACCCGCTGGAAATCGACGTGAAAAAGACGGTGCGTGAGAACGAGTTCCGTGGCCTTACCCAGCGTTCCAAGGTGTTTGATACCTCTTGCTGTCCTCCGAACATCGTGCGTATGCTCGGATCGATGCCCCGTTATATGTATGCGGTGCAGGACAATACGGTGTATTGCAACCAGTTTGCCCATGCCGTGACAACCTTTGAGCAGGGAACACTGACCCAGACAACCAATTATCCCGTGTCGGGCAAGATCGAATTTGCTTGGCAGGGAAGTCCGATTACCCTCAAGGTGCGTATTCCGGCTTGGTGCGTGGAATATACGGGTGAGACGGAAAACGGATATGCAACCTTTACCCTTTGTGACGGCGACTGCGTATGTGTGGATCTGCCGATGGAGGTACATATTATGGAATCCCATCCCGATGTGCAGGACAATGCCGGCCGCTATGCGATCATGCGTGGGCCGATCGTATACTGCATGGAAGGGGTGGACAATGGAGAAAATCTGCGGGATATTGCGATATCGGGACAGGATGCCGTGAGAGTGGAAACGGAAGATCTGCCGGCGCCGGTGCTGTATATGAATGCGACCCGTCGGCCTAAGGGAACTGCGCTTTACGGAATCAGAAACGAGGAGCGCATGGCGTTTACTGCCCGTTTGATCCCGTACTTTGCCTTTGCCAACCGTGGCGAGAGCGATATGATCGTGTGGATGCAGGTGAAATAAAAAGGGGAGGATGCCTTGTTGGCATCCTCCCTTTGCGCTTTTATTGCTCTCTTTTCTTGATGCGGAAAGCGGACGGTGAGAGTCCGGTTCGGTTATAAAACAGGCGATAGAAATGGGAATAGTTCTGGAATCCGACGAGGGCGGCAATGGTTTCGGACTTTTCCGACGTGATTTCCAAAAGCGCCTCGGCTTTCTGGAGCCGGAAGGTGTTCAGATATTCAATCGGCGTCATGCCGTACGCCTTTTTAATGAGCTTGATAATGTGGTTCTTGCTGAAATTAAACTCCTCGCAAAGCTCGGGCAGGGAAACGCCGGTCATATAATTGTCCTCAATATGTTTGGCAATAATCTGGGCGCTGGGCGTGATAGATTTAAGAACCTGCTCCCGATACAGAT
>JAZKZU010000042.1:0-5537 GCA_045612825.1 Eubacteriales bacterium | reverse complement strand
GTAGATGACCGAGCCCTCTTTGACCGAAAGTTCTACCGTGATCGGCTCGCCATACCCGCCGGGCTCGACCGAGAAGGTCACATCCCCCGGCTGATTGCGGCTGATTTTCAGCAAAACGTGCTCATTGGTGATCTGTTTCATAAATTCATAAGCGCCCGTCACATCGCCACGCAAAGCCATCGCCTTGGTTTTGAGGGCATAAAATTCATAGGTAGCGGGAGAGAGGCTGATGCCGCGCATGGCCACCTCTTCCATCTTTTCATACTTCTCCAAGCCCTCGTACGCCTTGCACAGGCCGATACGGGCCGGAATGGAACTTTCCTGCGCCTTCAGCGCACGCTCGTAATGTCCGGCGGCCTTCTGATAATTGCCGGCGGCCAGAGCGGCATCGCCATGCGATACCAACTGATCATGCGAGCCGACCGCACCGGTGGCCAGCGCCACAATGCCCAGCACCAGCGCCGTCACCAAAAGGCAAGCGCCAAAGCCGATGAAAAAGACCTGCATGAATTTTTTAGGATCTATTTTTTGTGTAGTGGCCGGTTGATTGGGGTTGGATTGCATATCCTTTCACCTTCCTAACCTGTTATGATATGTTAGTCACGCTCCACAATGGGTACGTAATCATGCCGCCCTTCAATGGCCTTATAGGCGGGACGGATGATGCGGTTGCCCGTCATCAGCTCCTCTAAGCGGTGGGCGCACCAGCCAACCACACGAGCCGAAGCGAACAGCGGCGTATTGAGTTCTTCGGGGATACCCAGCATCCGATAAACAAAGCCCGAATAGAGGTCAACGTTAGCGCACATGGCCTTGCGATCTCCCTTAATCTCACAGAAAACTTCAGGGGTCAGGCGCTCGACCGATTCAATCAGTTCAAATTCATCGATCATATCCTTAACCAAAGCCAGATCACGAGCGCTCTTTTTGAGCTGTACGGCACGGGGATCGGACAGGGTGTAAATGGCATGACCCATGCCGTAGATCAGACCCGACCCGTCGCCCGCCTCTTTGCGAACAATCTTACGCAGATACTCCCGTACCTCGTCCTCGTCATTCCAGTTCTTGACGTTGGCCTTGATCTCCTCGAGCATATTGACCACCTGCGCATTGGCGCCGCCATGCTTGGGCCCCTTCAGGGAGCAAATGGCGCCGGCAATGGCCGAATAGGTATCGGTACCCGACGAGGTCAGTACACGGGTGGTAAAGGTTGAGTTATTACCGCCGCCGTGCTCCATGTGCAAAATCAGGCACAGGTCAAGAAGTTTAGCCTCAGCATCGGTGAATTTCTTATCGGAACGCAGCATATAGAGAATACTCTCGGCCATGCTCTGTCCTCTTTTGGGGAAATGGAAATAGAGTGAACGCTTATCATAATAGCGCTTCTTTACCTGATAGGCGGCCACGGCGATGGAGGGCATACGGCTGATCAGGCTGATCGACTGCATAACCACGTTCTCAATATCGGTGTTGCCCGCCTGCTCATCGTACCCATACAGCGCCAGCACGCCGCAGGCCAACTTGTTCATAACGTCGGGCGAGGGCGCCTTCATGATCATATCTTCCACAAAGCCGTAGGGCAACTCAATAAACTCCCACAACAGATCGTTAAACTTCTGCAGTTCCTCTTTGGAAGGCAGATGCCCGAACAGAAGCAAAAAAGCCGTATCTTCAAAGCCAAACCGATCGGCCTTCTGGAAGCCGCGAATCAGATCTTCTACATTATAACCACGATAGGTCAACTCTCCGTCATGAGAGATGCGTTCGCCTTCGTTGAGCAGGTAGCCGTGCACGTTGCACACACGGGTACAACCCGCCACAACACCCGTTCCGTCGGTATTGCGCAGACCGCGCCTGACATTATATTGATCATAATATTCCGGCGGAATGACGTTATCTTTCCGCAGGGTATTGCATAGACTTTCTATGAAACGCTCATCTTTTTTATCGCTGGGCAGCATTTCATTCTCTCCTTTTTCGGGTATAATATTGATTCATTATACCGCATTTTTCCCTTTTATACAAGTCTATTTTTCAAACTTTCGAGGTAATCCCATGAAAAAGATCCTGTTCACACTCTCGGCCCACATCCTCTTGCTTCTCCTTCTTCCCTTTTTACTGTCCAAAGGATGGACAGCCTCTCTCGCGCAGTATCGTCTCTCCCTCTCGGCACAGGAAGCCCCAACCGAAGTGTACCTTCCCGTACTGGTAGACGATCGGGTGGAAGAACTGACGCTGACCCAGTATCTGTGCGGCGTGGTGGCCGCCGAAATGCCCGCCTCCTATCCTGCCGAAGCCCTCAAAGCACAGGCGGTAGCCGCCTGCTCCTATATGGTCTACCGTTCCATTAACGAGCCCGATGCGCCGGAGCATCAAGGGGCTTGGGTCTGCAACGACCCCAGCCATTGTAAGGGCTACTTCTCTCCGCTCCAGATGAAACAGCATTGGGGCGAGGAAAAGTATACCGAATATTATACCAAGATTGCCGCCGCCGTCAGCGCCGTTGCCGGACAGGTCTTATCCCATAACGGCCAGCCCATCAACGCCGTCTTTCACGCCATCAGCGCAGGCCAAACCGAAAAGGCGGCCGACGTCTGGGGGCAGGACGTCCCCTACCTGCAGGCGGTGGAAAGTTTTGTGGACGTCAACGCCGCCCAATACCTGTCCACGGCCGAATTTTCAAACGAAAAACTCTATCAACTGCTGGCCATCACCAAGCCCGATATCAACAAAGACCTCACGGTGGGCGCCATCAACCGCAGCCCGTCGGGCGGGGTCTTATCGGCTGAGATCGGCGGGGTCACCTTTACCGGCGCCCAGCTTCGCAGCACCCTCTCTCTCCGCAGTACCAATTTTGAGATTGCCCGACAGAATGACACCTTTACCTTTACCGTTAAGGGCTACGGCCATTGTGTCGGCATGAGCCAGTACGGAGCGGGGCAACTGGCCGAATCGGGCATGAGCTATACCGACATTCTCAAAACCTACTACACCGATGTGGAGATCATCCCCTACGCCTTTGCTTGACAAGTGATAGCAGATAAGAGTATACTATATAAAAAAACAAAGGACGGTATCATGGATAGTTTACTCTTGTCGGTTGAAGCCGTAACCCCCATCTTTTTACTGATGCTGCTCGGGTACGGACTCAAACAATTCAAAATGGCGACCAAGGATCAATTCAACGCCATTAATCGGCTGATTTTCAAGGTTTTCCTGCCGCTTCACCTCTTTTACAGCGTATACAAAACCGATATCAAAACCTTCTTCGACGGCAAGTTGATCCTCTTTGCCGTGATCACCGTACTGATCGTATTCGCCGTCGGCTACGGACTGGTCTTCCTTTTTACCAAGGAAAACGCCAAACGGGGCGTCATGTTACAAGGCTTCTTCCGCTCCAATTTTGCCATCCTCGGCATCCCGCTGGTCAACTACATTTGCGGCGATGCGGCAGGCGGGCTTTCGGCCTTAATCGTGGCAATCATCATCCCGCTTTATAATATCTTAGCCGTTATCACCCTGGAGCGGTTTCGTGACGGCAATATCCAGTTTGGCAAACTCCTCAAAGGCATCGCCACCAATCCCTTGGTTGTCAGTTGCCTGATCGGGGTTATCTTCTTGGCGCTCGGCATCCAACTGCCGTCGCTGGTGGAAACCACCGTCAGCGATGCCGCCTCCATCGCCTCGCCGTTGGCGATCGTGGTGCTGGGTGCGAGCTTTAATTTCTCCACCATCAAAACCAGCATCAAGGAATTGGCCATTACCGTCTGCACCCGCTTACTGATCGTGCCGGCGCTGGCCATTGCCGCCGCCGTATGGCTCGGCTTTCGGGGGGAAGCTCTGGTCTGCCTGATGGTCGCCTTCGGCGCACCCACCGCCGTATCCTCCTTCTCGATGGCGCAGCAGATGGGCGGGGACGAAGAACTGGCCGCCCAGATCGTCGTCTTTACCTCGGCCCTCTGCCTGTTCTCCCTGTTCGGCTGGATCTTCCTGCTCAGTTCCCTACAATTATTCTAAAAAAATAAGAACCCATCAACCGATGGGTTCTTTTGTTTTGCGCAAAATTAAAATAATGGGACAAATCAGCAAACCGCACACCACGTTTCCGATCGCATGGATCACATCAAAGGGCAAGCCTGCCCCAATCCAAGCCAAGGTCTGTTGGCCGTTCATGCCGAATAACAAGGCCTGCGACGGCGCATACAGTACGCCGAACAACAACCCGTGCAGGCCACACACCGCCGCATACACCATCGGCGCCAGCCATTTGGGCATCCTTTTCGGCAGGAGCATGGTCATACCCCACAACACCGTCCACACATACAAATAGGGAATCCACCACAGCGAAAACCCCGCATACAATCCGGTGAGGATCACATACACGTATAGCGGATAGAGCGCCTTTTGCCGATACACCGCCGTGGCCGCTATGATAAATACCCCGACCAGATGAATGTTCGGCAGGGCTTCCATGGCGATGTCCAGAGCGAACATCAGCGCCCCCAGCACGCCGAATACGGCAATCTCCCGTACCGTCGGCTTCATGCTTGCACCTTGAACATATAGGTTTCGCCGGTCTTGATCTCGGTCGTATCCACACCGCTCATGGCATACTCGCCGTTAACGTAGAAGGCCCAATACTTGCCGTCCCTCTCAAAATCAACCTCGATCCCTGCCACCTTGTGAACATACAACCCATACTGCCCCATCTCGCCCTCGATCAGGCTAAGTTCGGACAGCGCATCGCCCACCACCGTTTTATCGGTGTGAACTTCATAGTGCCTTTCCCGATTCTCGGGATCGATCACGATAAAGGAAAAGGTTGTATCGCCTTCCCCCACCACCGTGACCTTGTCCGAACTCTCACTCGGCAAGGCCGAAGAATGGGTGTCACTGCAACCGGTAAGCGCTATGGCCGCACATAGCATCACAACAAGAAGCAGTGACAGAATTTTTTTACTTTCTGTCTGTTTCATACTGTTTTCTCCTTGTATTTATATTCCCTCTCGGTCGGCTCTCGCAACCATATAGAGGCAACCAAACGGCGGATATTCCGACTCGGTGCATCTTCGTTCGCCTTCTCGGTTTCCCAATGGCCTGTCCCGGATTGCGGCATCCGGCCAGAACGAAAACATCTCGCACCTCACGGCGACGGGCTCGTGCCGGACTCACACCGGCTTCCCCTCCGCTTGGTTTTTCACGATTTTATTCGCCGATGATCAGCTCCTTGGCGTAAGGCAACTGCTCAATGGCGGCGCACAGATCATGCCACTCGGTTAATTTATGATTCTTTCGGGCATGATACATATTGATCAGATTTTCATAATTCATCGTCACGGTACGCATCTGGTTATAGGACGAGGGCAAGAACTGGATCATATCCACCCACAGCGTCTTGTCCTTGGTTTCGTTATAGCGCACACGCAGTTCTTCCAGATAGGCAATCACCCCGTCAAACTGCTTGCGGGTCGCCTCGGTCATACGCTCGCAGGAAAAATCCTCCGCCGTAAAGGGGGCGGCGTGGATCTTGTGCATGG
>JAZKZU010000041.1:0-2897 GCA_045612825.1 Eubacteriales bacterium | reverse complement strand
TAGCAGCACTCGATGATGACCTTGACATGAGCCTCACCCGAAGCATCCACAACGGCCTTGATATCTTCGTATACCAGATCATAATTCTTGTCACGCAGAGCGCCGATATTGATCACCATATCGATCTCATCGGCACCGTCTTCTACTGCCAGCTTGGTTTCCAAAGCCTTAACCTCAGAGCGGTTGGCACCCAAGGGGAAGCCAACCACACAGCAGGTCTTCACATCGGTACCCGCCAGATTCTTCTTGACACGAGCCACATGAATGGGGTTCACGCAGATCGAAGCCGCACCGTGCTCCACACCCTCCTTGCAAAACTCGTCCACAATGGCTACCGGCGTGTAGGCACGAAGCACCGTGTGATCACAGTACTTGCTGTACGGCAACAGCATCGGATACTCCTTGGCAGGGGTGGTATCCTGCTCGATCTCGGCAATCTTGTCTGCAATAATTTTGTTCCAATCCATCTTTCTATTCCTCCTATTTACAGGCTTTCAAAGCCATGAATTGCAAATAATGCCGCTCCCAGCGGAACATTGTCATCCAATAACTCGCAGGTGATAACCTCAAATCGGTCACGCCCCGAAAGAAATACATACTCATTGGCATACCGCCGAATGGGGTCTACAATGTATTCGCCCATGTTGGCCACACCGCCGCCGATGGCTATTCGATCCACGCCCAGCATCGTTACTACGTTGGCAATCCCGATCCCGAAATGCCGCCCCACATCTTCCAATACCGACAAGGCGAAGGCATCGCCCTCTTGCGCCGCTGCGTGCAGCGCACGGCAGGTCGGCTCGGTCATGCTGGAGTCGGCCGGAATCCCTTCCCGTAACCGCCGCTCAATGGCCGTTCCCGAACACAGATCCTCAATGCGTACCGGTGGGTCGCAGGCATAGGTGTTGCCGAAATAGGCCGCACCAAACCCAATGCCGTCCCACGGCTTGCCCTTGATATACAAACCGCCGCCGATGCCCGTACCGATGTTGGTGTAGAAGAAGGCATCACTGCCCCGTCCATTGCCCAAATGCAGCTCGGCATAGCCGCCCGCTACCGTGTCATTGACCACCACCGTAGGCAAATCAAAGGTCTTCTCAAACCAGGTCTTGAGTTCAAAATCCTTCCAACCCTCTACCTGCAACGAACAAAGACAACGCCCCGTCGCCGTTTCCAGCGGTCCGCCAAATCCAACGCCGATGGCCGTAATTTCGTATTTGGTAAGCAACGGCTCAATATGCGCCTGCAACCAATCCAGAATGTCCGGCGCACCCCGTGAAATGTCCGGCTTGCCGCTGACCATTTCAATCAGATTCGCCGCTTCGTCGCATACGGCAATCTGCTGCTTGGTTCCGCCGATCTCTACGCCCAATACCATAGATCGCACTCCCCCTTTTTCTCCATTGTAGCAAGTTCCGCTACTTTTGTCAATATCTTTGACAAAAGTATTTTTATATGCTATACTAATTCCAAAAGGAGGGGATTGGATGCACAATTCGACCAAGACCATCAAAACGGCCAACGCCTTTTTGGTGCTGGATGCCTTGCGAAAAAACGAAGGGATGACGGTAGATGCGCTGGTGCGCCCCACCCGCCTGAGCCGCCGCACCGTGCTGGTTACTCTGGAAGAACAGATGGCACGCCACGTCATTGCCGTCGGCGGCAAGGTGGCATCGGAATTTGGTCGTCAGCCCGTCTTATACACCCTTGATCGGCAGACCCACTTTGCCATCGGGATCGACTTTGAGTTCCCGCCCATGCGCCTGTGTGTGGCCGATTTGGCCGGTCAGATCCGTTATGAGAAGCAATGGGCCTGTCAGTCTGACCAGCCCCGCCAAGCCATTCTGGAGCGTATTTTTGCCGAAATTGAGACTGCCATGGCGGTGACCCATATTACCATAGAAAATGTCATCGGTATCGGCGTCGGCATCCCAGGCACAGTCAATAAGCACACCAACACCTCCCGCACCATTTCCCGTATTGCCGACTGGGACGACGAGCCCCTCTACGACCTGCTTTCCCGCCGCTTCCCCGTGCCCATCTATCTGCGTAACGACGCCCACCTCATGAGCCGTGCCGCCACCGCCCGTCTGGGGCTGGAAGATAAGGATTTTCTTTTTATCGCCTACCGCACCGGCATCGGCATGGCCATCTGCCGTGGCGGCGAGTTGGTCGACGGGAGTTTCGGCAACACCGGCTACCTCGGTCACACCACCGTCAATATGGACGGCGCCCTCTGCCCCTGCGGCAATCGGGGTTGTCTGGAAACCGAGGCTTCCAAGCCCACCATCGAGCGGCGCTACGCCGAGCAAACAGGGGAGAATATCTCCTTTACCGACATCCTATCCAAGCCCGATGCCGCCGCCCTGCTTACGCAGGCGGGGCGCTGGTTTGGCATGGCCATTGCCAACGCCGTGAAAATGACCGATATTTATACCGTCGTCATCGACGGCCTGCCCGCCCCCGACGACCATCCGTTCCTCACCGCCATTCGGGACACAGTGCAAACAGCCTGCCGCAGTTATGCGGTTCAGCCCGTCACCGTCACCTCCACCGCCTTCCCCGAGGCCGTAGGTGCCCACGGCGCCGCCCTCTTCATCCTCGATACCTTCTTCCAAAAACCAAGACTCCACCTGACCACATAAAAAAACACGGTAGGCCTATATGGACCGCTCCCAAATAAATAGACAGAAAAATAAACACCCTGTGGTAGAATATCGCTAAATTAGGCGGCTTTGCTCCGTATTTCGTGCGGGGTAAGGCCGTCTTTTAGGTTGATGCGCTCAAAATTGTAGAGTTGCACGTATTCGGTTACCGCTTGCTCGACTTCGGCACGATTAGAAAATTTCATACGGTGCAGGCATTCGGATTTCAGTGTTCCAAAGAAATTTTCCATC
>JAZKZU010000040.1:0-3907 GCA_045612825.1 Eubacteriales bacterium | reverse complement strand
GCATCGTTTTGGTCGCCGCCAATACCACACGGGACAAATGCTGATCCTCATCCAAATAATGCACGTCGCCCGTCGCCACCACCGGACGCCCCAGCGATTGGGCAATCGCTAACACTCGGCGATGCATATCCTCCAATATCTGCGAATCATGCAAACGCCCACTGTCCACCATGTGCATATAAGTCTCGGTTGGTTGCAACTCAAAATAATCATAAAAGGCAGCCGCGCGCATCAAGTCTTCATCCCGACGAAAACTCACAAGCATCTCAAACAGTTCCCCTTCACTGCAAGCACTGCCAATCAAAAGATGCTCCCGATTTTCCTGCAAAACACTCTTCGGAATCAAGGGCTTTCGTGCAAAGTAATCCAGATAAGACATACTGCACAGTTTATGCAATTGCCGCATACCCTCTGCATCTTTAGCCAATAGCACCACATGATATCGGTGTTGTTTTGCCCAATTCACCTCAATCGAGCCGTTAATCTGCGACACCAACTCCACCTGATGTTTCCTCTTCAAATCCTCTAAGAGCGGCAAAAATATCTTAGCCAACATCCGCGCATCATCACAGGCACGGTGATGATTAAACTCACCAAGCCCCATAAAAGAAGCCACCGTGTCCAACTTCACGTTACGAAGTTGAGGAAATGCACTGCTGCAAAGCGGAACCGTATCTATGTATGTATGATCAAACTCCTTACCCAATCGGGAGGCCGCCGCACGCACAAAGCCACAGTCAAAATTAGCATTGTGCGCCACCAATACACTATCCTGCGCAAATGCAAGGAATTTTTCAAGCGCAACATCAATTTTCGGCGCATCGGCCACCATCTGATTGGTAATACCCGTCAACTCAGTAATGCGTGGCGGAATGGGAATTTCGGGATTTACAAACGTGTTAAACTCGTCAATAATTTCCCCGTTTTCCACCAAAACCGCACCGATTTCGGTAATGCGATCCACCGACATACTCAGTCCCGTTGTCTCCAGATCAAATACCGTAAACCGCCCCGTCAAGGGCTGGACGCTTTCTCCACTTACCGCCGCATCCAGATCGTTGACCATATACACTTCCATACCGCCAATAATCTTAACACCCAGATCACGGCCAACCCGCACCGCCTGCGGCAAGCTCCGCAAGGACACATGGTCGGTAATTGCAATGGCAGGATGCCCCCAATCGGCCGCACGCTTCACTAAGTCATCAACCGCCAACGGCGCATCCATCGGCGAAGCATAGGTGTGAGTATGCAGCTCAATACGCTTTTCTTCACTGTTGTCCTCACTGCCATCTACCTGCACTCGGCAAACACTGTAGGCCCGCATGGACAATCCACCCGCAAAAGCATCCTCGTTGACCGCACCGCCAATCATTAGTCGATCCCCCATGTGCAGTCCGGCTATAATATCATCCGCCTTCTCCGAGTTGAATATCTTGACAGGCAACACCCCGCTTCCATCCTCAATGGAAAAGGCGATCATCGCCCGCTCTTTGGCTTCTTCTTGTTCGTCTTCCTGTTTAGTATGGTATACTCTCTTTTTTGGCGTATCAATCTGCCCGCAAACAATGGCAATCTTCATGCCATCCTGTAAGGTCGATATTTTCTGCGGTTCTCCTTCAAATGCCTTCCCGTAGAGGATATCTCCTGCCGAAACAGCACCTTCCGCACCCTCAATCTCCTGCGCCATCGCCCCCGCCGTCATGGGAGCCGTGCGATCCACCGTGCTTTCCTTGCGCCGTATGTAATCCTCAATGCTTTCAGTGGTATCTACACCGTCAACAAATCGAACCGTCGCCCGAATTCCGTATTTAAATTCCAGATACTCCTGAAACTTCTTCACCATGCCAATCCGCTCCAGCACCGACGCACCCGAAGCCATAACCGGCACAGAAAGAAGATCGCCATCCCATATCGCTTCGCCCGTTACGTAAGCGCCAAGCGCCGCATGATCCGCCTTCATTTCATTAAGAAAATCATCCACACTATCCAAATGCGCACCCTGACAACAGCACCGCACAATCACTTCCGCCAACACGTAGGCTTCTTTGAGATTGCGCGCAATACGAGCGCACACATCGGCCGAAAGATACACTCGACTCTCCAGCCACACCTTAATCTTTCGCTGCCCCTTGTTGACTAAGGTGCTTTTTACAACGCACAAGCGGACGAGTTCATATAACTCGTCCGATTTTGGATATTTAGGAAAATATTCAGCAAATGTCTTCATTCTTTCTCCTGCATTTTCTTAATTTCCAGCATTAGCTCATCCAACGCCCGCTCAGCCGACACCTTTCGCAATACTTGTCCGGCTCGAAAAAGCATATATTCACCCTCACCGCCGGCCAATCCGATATCCGCCTCTTTGGCCTCTCCGGGGCCATTGACAACACAACCCATAACCGCCACCGTGATCGGCAAATCCACATCCACCAGCCGTTCCTCTACCTGTTGCGCCAATGCCACCAAATCCACCTTGGTGCGCCCACAAGTCGGACAGGACACTACCTGCACCCCTCGATTCGTCAGTCCAAGCGCCCGCAAAAGTTTATGAGCCGCCTTGACCTCTTCAACCGGATCAGCCGTTAAGGATACCCGTATCGTATCACCAATACCATCCAATAACAACGCACCAATACCGGCACTCGACTTAATAATGCCATTGATCAGTGTGCCCGCTTCGGTCACCCCAATATGCAACGGATAAGGCGACTGTTCATGCAATAAACGATTGCAAGCCACCATCTCCGGCACTCGTGAGGACTTGACCGAAATGACAATATCATCAAAATCAAAACGCTCCAATAAAGAAGCGCTGTACTTCGCACTCTCACATAACGCCTCGGGGCAAACCCGTCCGTATTTCTCTAAAATATTTTTCTCCAGTGACCCCGAATTCACGCCAATACGAATCGGAATCCCAGCCATACGGCAGGCATCCGCCACCGCCTTGACCCGCTCATCTGCCCCGATATTACCGGGGTTAATGCGAATCTTATCCGCGCCGGCCGCAATCGCACCCAGCGCTAACTTATAATCAAAATGAATGTCTGCCACCATCGGCAACGGCGACCGCTCACGAATCTTGGCAAATGTGCGCACCGCATTCGGATCCGGCACCGCCAGTCGCACAATCTGGCACCCCGCCTTTGCCAAACGATCAATCTGTGATAAGCAACCGTCTACGTCATGCGTATCAACCGATAACATACTCTGCACCGAAACCGTGCCGTCACCCATACAGATGTCACCAACATATACCCGCTTGCGTTCCATTATGTCACCACCCGAATCATGTCATTGATAAATACAAATACCGTCAATAGCATCAATAATCCAAATCCAACCAGATGCACGATCCCCTCTTTTTCCGGCGGAATCGGCCGCCCAAGCACCGCCTCAACCAGAATGAATAAGATTCGTCCGCCATCCAAAGCCGGCAATGGCAATAGGTTCATCACACCCAAATTCATAGCAATCAGAGCCACTAAATTAAGCACGCTCAACGCCCCGTACTCAACCGTCTCCCCAATCATGGCCGTGATCCCGACAGGTCCCGTCAATTCGCCGACACCAACCCGTCCGGTCACCAAAAAGGCAAGCGATTTCCATACCGAGCGCACAATCGATAAACTCTCGGTTGCCGTCTGTTTAAATACAGACCCGAATGTTCTGTCCTCCACACCGAACGAGATGCCGATCCGCTTCCCCTCCGGCGTATCAATAATGGGAATATCGGTCAGTTTTACACACTCCCCATCCCGAATCACCGTCGCATCAAAGGTATCCGAATCAATAAAATTGATCGCCAAATTCAAATCGGTGTAATTTAACACCCCGTATCCGTCACATCTCACAATACGGTCTCCCGCACGAAATGCCGTCTGCAAGTCGGAGGCCAAGCGGG
>JAZKZU010000039.1:0-6767 GCA_045612825.1 Eubacteriales bacterium | reverse complement strand
GGAAAAAACCCTCACCGAACGCCAAGCCGCCTACGCCCTGTCCTTATGCTGGGGTGCATCTCCCGCCTTTTTGGCCGCCTTTGTCGGCCAGCGCCTGTTTGGCAACCCCGCCCTCGGCATCCTGCTCTGGGGCATCTCCCTCCTGTCCTCCCTGCTGGTCAACGGCATCCTTTGCCGCAAGGCGCTGAAGGGGCAACCGACCGTCGGACAGTTCTCGGCCATGACCGAGATGCCGCCTCTCTTCCCCTCCCTCTTATCCGCCATCCGCAATGCGGGGCGCACCCTCGCCTCCATCTGCTCCCTCATCCTCTTTTTCTCCTCGGTCTGTTCGGTGCTGGCAGGGCTTTTCCCCACGCTTGGCGCTAACCTGTCGGCGCTCTTGTTCGGGCTGATTGAGATGACGGGCGGCCTTGCCTTTTTATCCGCCCCCTCCCCCCTTGCCGCCGCCCTGTGTGCGGGGCTTACCACCTTTGGCGGATTATCCATCACCGCCCAAACCCTGCTTTTTGCCAAACAGGCCCGCCTGCCCATCCGCCCCTATCTGCTGGGGCGCACCCTGTCGGCGCTCCTGTCGGCCGCCCTTTCTTTTGTGGTATTTTTCCTGATTTCGGGTACATACTAAGGCAAAAGAAGGTGAATCTCCATGAATTTGGAAGAACATATTAAACAAATTACCACAGCCATCGGCGACGATCCCACCCTGCGGATTCGCCGCTTTACCGTAACGGCGCCCTTTCATGGTGTCAACTGCGCCGTGCTCTTTTTTGACGGCATGATCAACGCCGACTTTGTCGGGGAAAGCATCATCCGCCCCTGTCTGGAAGCCAACCTGACGTGGGCGGGCAAGGCCATGCACATGCTGCTGGCTAAGTACGTCAATGCGGGCGAAGTGCGGGAAAGTGTGTCGCTCGACGATCAGATTTTCTCCCTCAATTCGGGGGATTGCCTGCTCCTGTGCGACGGCGTTTCGGCCGTTGCCGTCATTTCAGCCAAAGGCTTTTTGTTCCGCAGCATTACCGAACCCTCCAATGAAAAGGCCTCGTCAGGGCCGAGAGAGGGTTTCATTGAACCGATCATGTTCAATATCGCCCTACTCCGTCGGCGCATCAAATCCCCCAAACTGCGGCTGAAAATGATCACCTTTGAGAACGTGACCAAGCAATCGGCCTGCCTGTGCTACATCGACGGGGTGGCCGATGCCCGTGTGATACTGGAACTGGAAAAACGCCTGCAGAAATTACAGCATCGGGATGCCATGGACATGACGGCGCTGGCCGAAAGACTCAAGGACAACCCCTACTCCCCCTTTCGCACCGCCGCCCTGACCGAGCGGCCCGACACCGCCGCCTCCAAACTGATGGAGGGGCGGGTGGGACTTCTGCTCGACGGCAGTCCCATGATGCTGACCGTACCCTTTTTCTTTGTGGAATATTTCCATAGCCCCGACGACTATTACCAGAACTATTTAGTGGCCTCCTTTGCCCGTGTCCTGCGTTTTATTTGCTTCTATCTCTCGGTCAGCGTGCCGGCGCTGTATGTGGCCTTGGTGCTCTACCATCAGGAAATCATGCCCACCCAACTGCTCATTTCCATTGCCACCGCCCGATCGGGCGTGCCCTTCCCTTTGATTCTGGAAACCCTTTTACTGCTGGTCGCCTTTGATATTTTGCGGGATGCCTCCTATCGGATGTCTCCGACGTTGGGACAATCCCTCTCCATTGTAGGAGCGCTGATCTTGGGCGAGGCCAGCGTGTCGGCACGGCTGGTATCGGCGCCCTTGGTGATCGTAACGGCGCTGACCGGCATTGCGGGGCTGATCAATCCCCAGCTCAAATCGGTCTCGGTCTTTTTCCGCTACGGCTTACTTTTAGCGGCCGCCGTGGGCGGTATCTATGCCGTTATTTTCGGCATTTGCGGCATCACCCTGTGGCTATGCACCACCGATTCCTTCGGCCTGCCCTTCTCCGATTATCTCTTCCCCGACAAGAAAGGGGCGGCACGGGATACGCTGGTGCGGCTGCCGTGGTCCAAACTGCGGCAACATTCCCTGACTGGAGGGCGTGACTATGACGAGGATTAAAGCGGCCCTTCTTTGCCTGTGCCTGTTGCTGAGTCTGGTCGGGTGTTCTTCGGAGATTGAAAACTATGCCATTATTGCCGGAGCGGCACTCGATCTTTCCGAGGAGGGGCTGGAACTGACGGTAGAGGTGGCCGACGTGTCCTCGGGCAGCGCCGAGAGCAGCGGGGAATCGATACGGTTCACCGCCACAGGATCGGACATCGCCGAGGCGCAAAAGGCGCTGGAACGGCACATGGGCAAGCCCCTTTACTGGGATCACGCTTCGGTCATCGTCCTTTCCCGTGACCTGTGCCGCCAAGGCGTGGACACGGCCGTGACGTGGATCATGTCCTCCCAAGCGGTGCGCATTTCGGTGCCGCTGATTGTGAGCACCGACTCGGCCAAAGATTTACTGTCGGCCAAGCTCGACCCGTTTAAAACCACCGCCTTCGGCCTGCGCAGTATGCTCGATAATAATGCCGACCGCGGCATCGGCATAGCCCTGCCCGTCTACCAGCTGTATAACCGCCTGCACGATCAAAGCGGGTGCGCCCTGTTGCCGCTGATGATGGTGGAGCAGGACAAGCCGGTGCTCCTCGGCAGTGCCGTAATACAGGAGGATCGCTATGTCGATTCCCTCTCCTTTAACCAAACGCAAATCTACTCCCTGCTCACCCGCTCGGTCGACTCGGCCCTGCTTCCCATCGGGGATGTGACCATGCGCACCGCCCGCACCGCCAGCAATATTTCCTATAAAGACGGACGGATCTCTTTCCGTTTTCGCATCCAAGGCGTGCTCGAGCAAGGGTACTTGCCCGAGGGGGAAAATCCGGTGCAGGCTTTGGCTCAGAATCTCACCGAGCAGGTGCAGGCGCTGCTGGACGTGTCCCGTGCGCTGGATTGCGATTTTCTGGGTCTGAACAATGCCATCTATCGGGCAGCCCCCCATTCTTTTACCCGTCAGACGGTAGCCGATATTGCCGTCGACTTCTATCCCGATATTTACATTTATGATTATGGGCAGGCGCAATAATGTATAAATTATTTTATGTAGCTGTTTTTGTCATTCTGGCGGCGCTCGACTGGCGCACCGTGCGGGGACGAACAAACCCCGTCCTGTATTTCACGCTTTTCGGAGCGGCGGCCGTACTGGCAGGACTGTCGGTATGGTTCGTGCAAGACTTTTCGTTGGCGAGGTTGTTTGCATGAAAGAAAAGATCTCCAACCTTTCTCTTTTTACCTTGATTTTCCTAACCACCACCGCCACTACCCTCATGCTCGGCATGAGCGATTCGGTGGGTACCTCCTCCTTTTTGGCCGTACCCATCGGGGCGGTGCTGGCCTTGCCTCTGTACCTGATCCTCATTCGGGTACGGCGGATCTATCCCGATAAAAGTTTAGGGCAACTGGTACTCTACCTCTACGGCGGCACCTTCGGACGGGTCATTTGCGGCATCTATGCTCTGTTTGCCCTCTTTACCGGCGCGATGCTGACGGGTTATCTGACGAGATTTATCTCCTTTACCGGCGAAAATCAGCAGGTGGCCGCCACCTTTTCCCTCTTTTTTCTGATGGCTGTTTATCTTGGTGCACGGGTGCGCTTGGGTGCTTCGGCACGACTGTCCCGCCTGCTCTTTCCGGCCGCCGTCGTCATTTTACTGCTGAGCCTGCTTTTGTGTCTGGTCAAATTCGACCCCTCGGCCATCGCCCCTCTTTTTGACCGTTCGTTTGGCGATTTCGCTCTGGCCGGCACGTCCCTGTTGCTCTTTCCGTTTTGTCAGGTGGTATTGCTTCTCCCCTTCATTTTCCGCTCCAAAACCTCAAAAGTGGCCAAGCCCCTGCTCTGGGCCCTCGGCCTTTCGAGCCTGATCATCACCCTCGCCTACCTCGGCTCGGCGGGCGTATTGGGCGGGCCGAGCATGGAAAAACTCAATTACCCCTATTACATGGCGCTATCGGTGCTCGACATCACCTCCTTTTTCCAGCGCATCGAGGTGTTGCTCTCCATCCATTTTGTGCTGGCGATGTTGGTCAAAGGCATGGCCTGCGTCATCTTCTCCTGCCGTGCCGCCGCCCGTGCCCTGCACCAGCGGCACCCCCGCACGCTGGCCGCCCCCATTGCCGCCCTAACGCTGGGCCTAAGCCTGATGCTCTTTTCCACCACCGAAGAAATGTTTGATTTAATGAACATCTACCCCTTTCTTATGGCGCCTTTTGTGCTGATCTTCCCCATCATCACCTATTTTGTCGCCGTTGCAAAAAAGCGTTGAAATTCTTTCCTGTTTTCGATATACTATTATCAGTTCATACCATCTTTACCTCCCTCTGACGAGGGAGGTGGCAAGGCCAACGGCCTTGACGGAGGGAGAGATTCGCACGAAACCCTATAATGCCAAGCTTATTCCTTTCGCCAAATACTTACGCAAAAACATGACTCAAGAAGAAAGGAAATTATGGTATCAATTTCTACGCACATACCCGATACGTTTTCAGCGACAAAAAACCATCCGTAATTACATTTGTGATTTCTACTGCGCAAAGGCTCGGTTAATTATTGAAGTAGATGGGCCAAATCATGACCTACCGGAACATCAATATCATGATCAGCAACGAACAGCCATATTAAATAAACACGGATTAACGATTCTCCGTTATACCAATCAGGAAATAGACCTGCACTTTGGTCGTGTGTCAATCTATTGATTATGCTATAAAAAGCGGTTGTTGAATAGGTAGCTGGTCTCTCCCCCTGTCGGCCTTGCCGACATCCCCCTCGTCAGAGAGGGATAGAAAGGTTTGGATAATAATGAAAATGAAATTTGCATTCTTTGATGTCGATAAAACATTACTTCGAGGCGACAGTCTGTTTGCCTTCTACCGTTTCGGGCTGAAACGGCGGCCGTGGTGCGCCTTATGGATTCCCGTCATGACGCTGGCCGCCCCGCTTATGGCCATCAAACTTCTACCCATCGAATGGTTTAAGGCCATGTTCTACGCCCCTATTCCCGCCATGGATGAGGCGCAATTACAGGAGTTTTTCGATAGAAAACTGATGAAACGGCGCATCCCCCGCAGTTGGGAAGCCCTCCTGCAAGCCAAGAAGGACGGCTATCACGTCCTGCTCGTTTCGGCCTCGCCTGAGGCCTACATACGCCCCTTTCTGACCCGTGGTCTGTGCGACGGTCTGCTGGCTTCCCCCTTGAAAATTAAGAAAAACGGCCGCTACTCCCCCCTGCCCGACGGCAAAAACTGTGCCGGATCCGAGAAGGTACACCGCATCGAAATTTACTGCCAAGAACAGGGCTTGGAAATCGACTACGAGTCCTCCATCGCCTATTCCGACTCCGATCGGGACAAGCCGATGATGTCCTTAGCCGCCACCCGCACCCGTGTCACCAAAGATGGATCGCACATCCCCTATGTGACTAAGTAAATTGTCATATCATTTTTTGGGATAATGCCGCTTTTTGCGGCATTTTTCTATTGTAATCAAGGGGTAAATATAGTATAATATCCTCAGAATGAAAGAACGGAGTACCAACAATATGGATAACAAAAATAAAGCGTTAGAAACGGCAATGTCCACCATAGAAAAGAAGTTCGGCAAAGGCTCGATCATGAAACTGGGCTCTCAGAGCTCCCTGAGCATTGAGCACGTGCCCACCGGCTCCCTCTCGCTGGACTTGGCCTTAGGTTGCGGCGGCTATCCCAAAGGACGTATCATTGAAGTATACGGCCCCGAGTCTTCGGGTAAAACCACCGTGGCTCTGCACGCCGTAGCGCAAGTGCAAAAGGCAGGCGGTACCGCCGCTTTTATCGATGCCGAGCATGCGCTTGACCCCGCCTATGCCCAGAACCTTGGTGTCGATGTCGATGAACTGCTGGTTGCTCAGCCCGATGACGGCGAACAGGCTCTCGAAATTGCCGATGAATTGGTGCGCAGCGGCGCCATTGATATTCTGGTTGTCGACTCGGTAGCGGCACTCGTGCCCAAGGCCGAAATTGAAGGCGAAATGGGCGATTCCCATGTGGGTCTGCACGCCCGTCTGATGTCGCAGGCGCTGCGTAAACTGTCTGGTGTCGTGTCCCGTGCCGGCTGTATTGCCATCTTTATCAACCAGCTTCGTGAAAAGGTGGGCGTCATGTTCGGCTCTCCCGAAGTCACCACCGGCGGCCGTGCGCTGAAATTCTTTGCCACCATCCGCATGGATGTGCGCCGTACCGAATCCCTCAAATCGCAGGGTCAGGTCGTGGGCAACCACGTCCGTGTCAAGGTTGTGAAGAACAAGGTCGCTCCTCCCTTCCGTGAGGCCGAATTTGATATCATGTTCGGCACCGGTATCTCCCGTGAGGGCGAAATCGTTGATCTGGGCGTAAAATACGATATTATCGACAAATCCGGCTCTTGGTTCTCCTATAACGGCGACCGTTTGGGACAGGGTCGTGATAACGTGAAGATGGTACTGGCCGCCGATCATAAACTGGCCGACGAAATCTCGGCCAAGATCATGGCCGCCGTCGAAGCCGAACGGAAAGCCCAAGGCGCTTTTAAGGGCAAGAACGCTCCCACTCTGGAAGCCCCGCCCGTAGCCGCTCCCACTCCCGTAGCCGAAAAAGCTCCCAGCGTGGTCATTTCCGCCGACGATTTTGAATAATGACTGTTACCGACCTGAAAATCGGCAAACACGGGCTGACCTATCTGTTTTTG
>JAZKZU010000038.1:0-8851 GCA_045612825.1 Eubacteriales bacterium | reverse complement strand
GCATGAATTGATACAGGATAAGAGTCTGTTATTTGTGGATGACTCGATCGTGCGCGGTACGCAGCTGCGGGAAACGGTAGAGTTTTTGTATGATAACGGCGCCAAGGCGGTGCATATGCGCTCGGCCTGTCCGCCTATCATGTATAGTTGCAAGTTCCTGAACTTTTCTCGTGCGACCAGCCCCATGGAGCTGATTGCACGGCGTGTGATTACCGAACTGGAAGGGGAGGAAGGGCTCAATCATATTGATGAGTACAGCAATTCTTCCACCGAACGTGGTAAAAAATTAAGAGATGTGATTTGCAAAGAATTGCATTTGGCATCCTTGGAATTTCAATCGCTTGACGGAATTATCGAGGCGATAGGGCTGGAGCCTTGTGATCTGTGCACCTATTGCTGGAACGGAAAGGAATAAATTATGAATATGCAATCGAAATCTGACAGTTACGCAGCGGCCGGTGTGGATATTACCGCAGGCTACCGTGCTGTAGAACTTATGAAAAAACACATCGCTACAACCATGACTTCGGGTGTGTGCTCGGATGTTGGCGGTTTTGGCGGTTTGTTTGAGCTGGACATGACCGGCATTACCAAACCGGTTTTGGTCAGCGGTACCGATGGTGTTGGTACCAAGCTGAAAATCGCATTCTTGATGGACAAGCATGACACGGTGGGTATTGACTGTGTGGCTATGTGTGTCAATGACATCATTTGCGCCGGTGCTAAGCCCCTGTTCTTCTTGGACTACATTGCTTGTGGCAAGAACATTCCCGAGCGCATTGTTGATATTGTTAAGGGTGTTTGTGACGGTTGCGTGCAGTCGGGCGCGGCTCTGATCGGTGGCGAAACGGCTGAAATGCCCGGTTTCTATCCCGTGGATGAGTATGATTTGGCCGGCTATTGCACCGGTATTGTGGATAAATCCAAGATCATTGATAACAAGACCATGAAGGCCGGCGACGTCGTGATTGCTCTGCCTTCCAGCGGTGTTCATTCCAACGGTTTCTCGCTGGTTCGTAAGGTCTTTGACGTAGAGAATGCGGATTTGAAGAGCCCCGTTGCCGAACTTAATGGTAAGTCGATCGGCGAAACGCTGTTGACGCCGACCCGTATTTATGTAAAGCCCATTCTGGCATTGCTGGAAAAGGTTGCGGTAAAGGGTATTTCCCATATTACCGGCGGCGGCTTCTATGAGAATATTCCTCGGAGCATTCCCGAAGGCTTGGGTGCTCGCATCACCGAGGCGGACGTAAAGGTTCTGCCCATTTTCGATCTGATTGCCAAGACGGGCAACATCAGCCGTCGTGATATGTTTAACACCTTCAACATGGGTGTTGGCATGAGCGTTGTCGTGGCCAAAGAAGATGTAGATACGGCGCTTGCCATTCTGCGTGAGCAGGGCGAAGATGCCTATGTGATCGGCGATATTATCGAGTCGGATGAGAAGATCATCATTCGCTAAGGAGTATAGAATGAAGGATAAAGCAAGGATTGCGGTGTTGGTTTCCGGCGGCGGTACCAATTTGCAGGCGCTGATCGGCGCTGTGCAAAAAGGCATCATTACCAGCGGTGAGATTGCCTTGGTGGTATCGAACGTGACCGGTGCCTATGCCTTGACAAGAGCCGAAAAAGCCGATATCAAGGCCGTAACATTGACAAAGAAGGCGTGCGGTGGGCAGGATGCCTTTGAGGAGAAGTTGATCGCTTTGCTCGATGATGAAAAGATCGATCTGATCGTTCTGGCCGGATTCATGAGCATCTTGAGCGAGAGATTCACCTCGCATTATGCCAATCGGATTATCAATGTGCATCCCTCTTTGATCCCGTCTTTTTGCGGACAAGGCTTCTATGGCTTGCGTGTGCATGAAGCGGCATTGGCTAAGGGGGTTAAGGTAACCGGCGCTACGGTGCATTTTGTCAATGAAATTCCCGATGGCGGACAGATTTTGCTGCAGAAAGCCGTAACTATTCGGGAGGATGATACGCCCGAAACCTTGCAAAAACGAGTTATGCGGTTGGCCGAGTGGAAGATTTTGCCGCAGGCGGCCGAAATGGTATGTAAACAGATCATACAGGAGAGGAAATAACGATGAATATTTACGAGAATAAACCGATTGCCGAGCGTGTAGAAGGCAATTCCTATGTCGGCCGAGGCATTGTTGTCGGTAAAACCGAGGACGGAACCAAGGCTTGTGCCGCCTATTTCATTATGGGCCGCAGCAACAACAGCCGCAACCGTGTTTTTACCTTGCGTGATAACGCTTTGTATACCGAGCCTTTTGATGCTTCTAAGGTGGAAGATCCCAGCCTGATTATCTATGCGGCCGTGCGCCAGTTTGAAAATAATTTGATTGTGACCAACGGCGACCAGACCGATACCATTTATGACGGCATTTCGGCAGGGAAGACCTTTAGTGCGGCATTGGAATCCCGTGAATTTGAGCCGGATTTCCCAAACCTGACTCCTCGTATCAGCGCCATGCTGACCTTTGGCGAGAAAGATTTTACCTATCAAATGAGCATTCTCAAAAGTGCGGATGAAAAGGGAAGCGCATGCAATCGTTATACCTTCAGCTATCCTGCCCTCAACGGTTTGGGCCATTTTATCCATACTTATGTGTGTGACGGCAATCCGATCCCGACCTTCCAAGGTGAACCCGAGCGTGTTGTTATCCCTAACGATATCAACGCTTTTACCGATTCTCTCTGGACGGCTCTGGATGAAGATAACAAGATTTCGCTGTATGTCAAGTATATCGACCTTACAACGGGTGAGGCTGAGGAACGCTTGATCAATAAGAATAAATAAGGAGAATCGGGATGTCGAATAAGGACCAATATCTCTCTCCGTTATCTACTCGTTATGCCAGTCCCGAGATGCAGCAGGTTTTCTCCGAGAATTTCAAGTTCCGTACCTGGCGTAAACTGTGGATCAGTCTGGCCAAGGCGGAAAAAGCGCTGGGACTGGATATTACGGATGAGCAGATTGCGCAGTTGGAAGCCTTTCAGGATGATATCAATTATGATGTGGCGGTGGCACGGGAAAAGGTGTGCCGGCATGACGTAATGAGCCATGTTCACGCATACAGCCAGCAGTGCCCCAAGGCTGAGCCGATCATTCACTTGGGGGCAACCAGTTGTTACGTTTGTGACAACACGGATGTGATTATCATGCGGGAAGCATCCAAGATCGTAATGCAGAAAATGGCGCAGGTAGTTAAGAACTTAGCGGCCTTTGCCGATACCTATAAGGCTATGCCTTGTCTGGCCTATACCCATCTGCAACCGGCACAGTTAACCACGGTTGGCAAGCGTGCAACTCTTTGGATTCACGAGCTGATCATGGATATGGAGAATCTTCAGTATCAGATGGATCATCTGAAACTGTTGGGGAATAAGGGTACAACCGGCACACAGGCCAGCTTTATGGAACTGTTTGGCGGGGATGAGGCAAAGGTTAAGAAACTGGAACAGTTGATTGCCGAGGATATGGGCTTTACCAGTTGTATGCCCGTTTCTGGACAGACCTATTCCCGTAAGGTCGATTCCTATTTCCTGTCGGTACTCTCCGGTGTGGCCCAGAGTGCCTACAAGTTCTCCAATGATTTGCGCATTTTGCAGTCGTTTGAGGAGATGGAAGAGCCGTTTGAGAAGACGCAGATCGGTTCTTCGGCCATGCCCTATAAGCGCAATCCCATGCGCAGTGAGCGTATTTCTGCCTTGGCTCGCTATGTGATTGCCGATTCGATCAATCCGGCTATGACGGCGGCGACCCAGTGGTTTGAGCGCACCTTGGACGATAGCGCCAATAAGCGTATCTCGGTTTCCGAAGCCTTCTTGGCTGTGGATGCCATTCTGAATATTTACATCAATATTACTTCCGGTTTGGTGGTTTATGAAAAGGTTGTCAACCGCAGAGTGATGGAAAAACTGCCCTTTATGGCTACCGAGAACATCATGATGGAATCGGTTAAGCGTGGCGGGGACCGTCAGATGCTTCACGAGATTATCCGTGTTCATTCCCATGCGGCGGCAGCCAAGGTGAAACTGGAAGGCGGTCAGAACGATCTGATCGATCGGATTGCTGCTGACGAGAATATCCCGCTCACCAAGGAAGAAATTGTGGCGCAGTTGGATCCGGCCAAATATGTCGGCCGTAGCGTATCGCAGGTGGAAGAATTCCTGGCCGATGTGGTGGACCCCATACTGGCTATGTACGCACCCGAAACTGAAATTGTAGCTCAACTGAACATATAAGGAGACAATCATGAAAGAGTTTGAATTGAAATACGGTTGCAACCCCAACCAGAAACCCTCCAAAATTTACATGCACGACGGGAGCGAACTGCCCATTCAGATCCTTTGTGGTCGTCCCGGTTACATAAACTTTCTGGATGCTTTCAACAGCTGGCAGTTGGTTAAGGAATTGAAGGCCGCTCTTGGCATGCCTGCCGTGA
The DNA here is from genome assembly GCA_045612825.1 of Eubacteriales bacterium. GTDB lineage: Bacteria > Bacillota > Clostridia > Oscillospirales > UMGS1783 > CAKSHC01. The sequence continues at coordinate 4,394 of JAZKZU010000038.1, read as the reverse complement.
CCTCCTTTAAGCACGTGAGCCCCACCTCGGCGGCCGTTGGTATTCCTCTCTCTGAAAATTTGAAAAAGGCCTGTTTCGTAGACGATGTGGCCGGTTTGGATGAATCGCCGTTGGCTTGCGCCTATGCCCGTGCCCGTGGTACCGACAGAATGTGCTCCTTTGGTGATTTTGTGGCTCTTTCCGATGTCTGCGATGTTACTACCGCAAAGATGATCAAGAGAGAAGTGTCGGACGGTGTGATCGCCCCCGGCTATGAACCCGAAGCCTTGGAGATTCTCAAATCCAAGAGAAACGGAAACTACAATGTGATTCAGATTGATCCCGATTTTGTGCCTGATGCCACCGAGCGTAAGCAGGTTTACGGCATCACCTTTGAGCAGGGCAGAAACAATTTTGAGATCAACCGTGAACTGCTGACGAATATCGTTACGACCAATAAGGATATGCCCGAAAGCGCCTTGCGTGACCTCATTATTGCGCTGATTACCTTGAAATACACCCAGTCCAACTCGGTCTGCTATGCTTATGACGGACAGGCCATCGGTGTCGGTGCCGGTCAGCAGTCCCGTATCCATTGTACCCGTTTGGCGGGCACCAAGGCCGATACTTGGTTCTTGCGTCAGCATGAAAAGGTACTTAACCTGCCTTTCAAATCTACGCTTGGCCGTGCCGACCGTGACAATGTTGTCGACGGGTATATCAATAAGAACGAAGAAGACGTCTGTGCCGATGGAAATTGGCAGAAATACTTTACCGAACAGCCCGCTCCGCTTACCGATGAGGAGGCTAAAGCGTTTTTGGCTACCTGCACCAATGTGGCTCTGGGGTCGGATGCCTTCTTCCCGTTTAGTGATAATATCGAGCGTGCTTACAAGAGCGGCGTGAAATATATTGCCGAACCGGGCGGTTCGATCCGTGATGATGCGGTAATCGATTGCTGTGATAAATACGGCATGGTTATGGCCTTTACGGGTATGCGTTTGTTCCATCATTAATGGAGGATGTCGATGAAGGTAATGGTTATCGGCGGCGGTGGCAGAGAACATGCCATCATCCGCAAGATTAAAGAAAATCCAGCTGTTGAAGTGATTTACGCCATGCCCGGTAATGCGGGCATGGAAAAGGATGCCGTATGTGTGGATATTGCGGCAAAAGATATTGATGCCATTGTGGCATTTGGTGTGGAGCATCAGGTCGACTATGCGGTCGTGGCTCCCGATGATCCGCTGGTGTTAGGCTGTGTGGATGCTTTGGAGGCGAAAGGAATTCCTTGTTTCGGTCCTCGTGCCAATGCGGCTATTATCGAGGGAAGTAAGGTTTTCTCCAAGCAGTTAATGAAGAAGTACGGGATTCCCACGGCGGCCTATGAGGTCTTTACCGATATGCAGGCGGCGCTGGATTATCTGGAAAGTGCGCCCATTCCGGTAGTGATTAAGGCTGGCGGCTTGGCGTTAGGTAAGGGTGTTATTATTGCCAATACCTTAGAGGAAGCCAAGGAAGCGGTCACCGGCATGATGCAGGATAAAATGTTCGGCAACAGCGGCGATCAAATCGTAATTGAAGAATTTTTGACCGGCCCTGAGGTTTCGGTACTGTCCTTTACCGACGGGAAAACGGTTGTGCCCATGGTATCTTCCATGGATCATAAGAGAGCGGGGGATAACGATACCGGCCTCAATACCGGCGGTATGGGTACGGTGGCTCCCAATCCGTATTACACCAAGGCGATTGCCGATGAGTGTATGGAAAAGATTTTCCTGCCCACCATTCACGCTATGAAGGAAGATGGACGTATCTTTAAGGGGTGCTTGTATTTCGGCTTGTTGCTCACGCCCAACGGCCCGAAGGTTATTGAGTATAACTGCCGCTTCGGCGATCCCGAAACGCAGGTGGTATTGCCCCTGCTTGAGAGCGATCTGCTGACGGTTATGCAGGCAGTTTCCAACGGTACTCTGGATCAGGTGGATGTAACATTTAAGAATGCGCACGCTTGTTGTGTTATCATGGCATCCGAGGGGTATCCCACGGCCTACAAAAAAGGCTTTGTTATGACGATTCCCGAAGATATTGAGGCGCAGGTCTATGTGGCAGGCGCAGCGAAAAAGGATGGCCGGATCGTAACCAACGGCGGCCGTGTGCTGGGTTGTACAGCGGTGGCCGGCACCTTGAAGCAGGCGATTGCCGATGCGTACGCCTTGGTGGATCGGGTTGATTTTGAAAATGCATACTGGCGTCATGATATCGGCGCTCGTGCGTTGCAGGCAACTGTGGAGGAATAAAATGGTTTATCGTGTATATGTAGAAAAAAAGAAGGAACTGGCCGCAGAAGCCAAGTCATTGCTTAGCGACGCCCGTTCGCTTCTTGGAATTGAAAGTTTAACCGATGTTCGTATTCTGAATCGGTATGATGCCGAGAACATCACCCCCGAACTGTTTGCCTATGCCGAGCAGACAGTCTTTTCCGAGCCGCAGTTGGATACGGTCAGCTCAAAGTTTGCCTGTGCCGATACCGATACCGTGTTTGCGGTAGAGTATCTGCCCGGTCAGTTTGATCAGCGTGCCGATTCGGCGGCGCAGTGTATTCAGATCATCTCGCAGGGGGATCGTCCGACGGTGCGTACGGCAAAGGTGTATATCTTGTCGGGTGCCCTGACCGAGGCGCAGATAGCAGAGATAAAAAAGTATGTTATCAACCCCGTTGAAGCCCGAGAAGCTTCTCTGGATATGCCCGAAACGTTGATTGCCAACTATGAGATTCCGACCGAGGTTCGCACCTTAGACGGTTTTTGTCAGTTGGATCGTGAGGGCTTGGAGTCCTTTGTTAAGGATTACGGTCTGGCTATGGATGCCGATGATATTGCGTTCTGTCAGGAGTATTTCCGCAGTGAGCATCGGGATCCTACCATTACCGAGATCCGCATGATCGATACCTATTGGTCGGATCATTGCCGTCATACGACATTCCTCACCGAGATTGATTCGGTTGTGTTTGAGGATGAATTGTTACAAGCCACATACGAGGAGTATTTGGCTGTTCGAAAGGAGATCGGCCGTACCAAGCCGGTCTGCTTAATGGATTTGGCCACGGTTGCCGTGAAATATCTCAAGAAAAACGGCAAACTGGATAAGCTGGATGAATCGGAAGAGATCAATGCCTGCACCGTTAAGACCAACGTGAGCGTTGACGGTGTGAACGAGCCGTGGTTGTTGCTCTTCAAGAACGAAACGCACAACCATCCGACCGAGATTGAGCCTTTCGGCGGTGCGGCTACCTGTATCGGCGGTGCGATCCGTGATCCGCTGTCGGGCCGTTCCTATGTTTACGGTGCGATGCGTGTAACCGGCGCGGCTGATCCGCTCAAGCCTGTAAATGAAACCATCCAAGGTAAGTTGCCCCAGCGCAAGATCGTGACGACGGCTGCCGCAGGCTATTCTTCTTATGGTAACCAGATCGGTCTGGCTACGGGTATTGTTGATGAACTTTATCACCCCGGCTATGCGGCGAAACGCATGGAGATCGGTGCAGTCATTGCGGCTGCGCCGCAGGAAAATGTGCGTCGTGAACGTCCGAGCGCCGGTGATGTTGTTATCCTGCTCGGCGGCAGTACCGGCCGTGACGGTATCGGTGGTGCTACCGGTTCTTCCAAGGCACATAACGCCCACTCGGTAGAAACCTGCGGGGCGGAAGTGCAGAAGGGTAACGCTCCCGAGGAGCGTAAACTCCAGCGGTTGTTCCGTAACGCTACCGCTACCAAGATGATCAAGCGTTGTAACGACTTTGGCGCCGGCGGTGTTTCGGTTGCCATTGGTGAATTGGCCGACGGTCTGGAGATCGATCTGAACGCTGTCCCCAAGAAATATGAGGGACTTGACGGTACCGAACTGGCCATCAGCGAATCGCAGGAGCGTATGGCGGTTGTGGTTGAGAAGGAAAATGTTGAGGCATTTCTGAAACTGGCCGCTATGGAAAATCTGCAGGCTTGCCCTGTGGCTGTGGTGCAGGAAGAAGCCCGTTTGGTTATGAATTGGAACGGGAAGAAGATTGTCGATATCAGCCGTGAATTCCTCAATTCTAATGGTGCCTCCAAGCACATCCATATTTCTCCTGTTAAACCCGAATCCTTTACTAAGAAGATAACGGGTGACTTCGCAAGCAACTTCAAGGCGATGGCCGCCGATCTGAATATCTGCTCGAAGCGTGGCCTTTCGGAGCGTTTTGACTCGACCATCGGTGCCGGTGCGGTGTTTATGCCCTTTGGCGGTAAGCATCAGTTGACGCCGGTGCAGGCTATGGTACAGAAGATCTCGGTAGAGAAAGCTCATACCGATACAGTATCCTTTATGTCCTGGGGTTACAACCCATACGTCTCCGAGAAGAGCCCCTATCACGGCGC
>JAZKZU010000037.1:0-12003 GCA_045612825.1 Eubacteriales bacterium | reverse complement strand
GCCCATTACGGTGGTGCTGATGAACAACGGCGTGCTGGGCATGGTTCGCCAATGGCAGACCTTGTTCTTCGGCAAACGCTATTCCAACACGGTGCTGGGGAGAAAGACCGATTTTGTCAAACTTTCCGAGGCCTTTGGGGCGAAAGCGTGTGTGGCTGAAACGATGGCCGAGTTTGAGGCGGCCTTTGCCGAGGCGATGAAACATGATGGCCCCTACCTGATCGACACTCGCATCGATAAAGATGAATTTGTTTTACCGATGCTGCCGCCCGGTGGGTCGATTGACGATATTATCGTAGCCAAGGAGGAAGCATGATGAAGCGTTTTGTCATTGCCGTATACGTAGAAAACAAATACGGCGTACTGGCTCGGGTATCGGGCATGTTTATGCGCAAGGGATTTAACATCGATGCGCTGACGGTTGGCACGACGGATGATCCCGACTATTCCCGTATTACCATTACCCTAAACGGGGATGAGTATGCCAGAGAGCAGTTGATTAACCAGTTAAAGAAACTCCATAACGTACACAAGGTCAAACTCTTGGAGAGTGACAGCCGAGTGGAGCGGGAGTTGATGCTCATTAAGGTGGGCAACGTGGGCAATAACCGTGCGGAAGTGATGGCGGCGACCGAGATTTACCGAGCCAAGATCATTGATTACAATACCGACACCATTTGCGTGGAGGTTACGGGCGAGCCCAAGAAGATTGATGCCTTTATTGAGGTGATGAAGCCGCTGGGCATTGTGGAAATGTGCCGCACCGGCGTGGTGGCCATGGAACGTGGCGCCAATATTATGCAGAAATAAATTTGTTTTCAAATAAAAGGAGAAAAGAATTATGCAGAACATTTATTATCAACAGGATTGTAATTTGGCTAAACTCAGCGGCAAGACCGTTGCCATCATCGGCTACGGCTCGCAGGGTCATGCGCATGCCCTCAACCTTAAGGAGTCGGGCGTGAACGTGATCGTTGGTTTGTACGAAGGCTCTAAGAGCTGGGCCAAGGCCGAGAAGCAGGGGCTGACGGTTATGACCGCTGCCGATGCCGCCAAGGCCGCTGACATGATCATGATCCTCATTAACGATGAGAAGCAGGCCAAACTTTACAAAGAGTCCATCGAGCCCAACCTCACCGAGGGCAAGACGCTGGCTTTCGCTCACGGCTTTAACATTCATTTCGGCTGCATCCAGCCGCCCAAGGATGTTAACGTAGTGATGATCGCGCCCAAGGGCCCCGGCCACACCGTGCGCAGTGAGTATCAGGTGGGCAAGGGTGTTCCCTGCTTGGTTGCGGTACATCAGGATGCTACGGGTGATGCGCTGGAGATCGCTCTGGCCTATGCGCTGGGTATTGGCGGCGCCCGTGCCGGTGTGCTGGAGACCCCCTTCCGTACCGAGACCGAGACCGCCCTGTCCGGTGAGCAGGCCGTACTGTGCGGCGGTGTTTGCGCCCTCATGCAGGCCGGTTTTGAAACGCTGGTTGAGGCCGGTTACGATGCCAGAAACGCTTACTTCGAGTGCATCCATGAGATGAAGCTGATCGTTGACCTGATTTACCAGAGCGGCTTCGAGGGTATGCGCTATTCCATTTCCAACACCGCCGAGTACGGCGATTACATCACCGGCCCGAAGATCATCACCGCCGAGACCAAGAAGGCGATGAAGAAGGTTCTGTCTGACATTCAGGACGGTACTTTTGCTAAGGACTTCCTGCTGGATATGTCCGATGCCGGTTCGCAGGTGCATTTCAATGCCATGCGCAAGATCGCTTCCGAGCATTCGTCTGAAGTGGTCGGCAAGGAGATCCGCAAGCTGTATAGCTGGAGCGACGAGGATAAACTCATCAACAACTAATCGGAGAATATCATGATTAAAGATACGATTGTAGACGGTTTCCACAATGCGCCCCACCGCTCCCTGTATCATGCCCTTGGGCTGACCAAGGAGGAGCAGGCTCGGCCGCTGATCGGTATCGTCAGTTCCTACAACGAAATTGTACCCGGACACATCAATCTGGACAAGATTGCCGATGCCGTGAAGGTAGGCGTGGCGATGGCGGGCGGTACCCCCATCGTCTTCCCTGCCATTACGGTGTGTGACGGCATTGCCATGGGGCATACCGGCATGAAATACTCCCTCATTACCCGTGACCTGATTGCCGACTCGACCGAGGCGATGGTTATGGCGCATGGGTTTGACGGATTGGTTATGATCCCCAACTGCGACAAGAACGTGCCGGGCCTGCTTATGGCGGCGGCACGGCTGAACATCCCCACCGTCTTTGTCAGCGGCGGGCCGATGCTGGCCGGTCGTATGAACGGCAAGAAGACCAGTTTGTCGAGCATGTTCGAGGCGGTCGGCGCTTTCCGTGCCGGCAAGATCGACGAGGAGAAGCTGTGCGAGTGGGAAGAAAACACCTGCCCGTCCTGCGGTTCTTGCTCGGGTATGTATACCGCCAACTCCATGAACTGCCTGACCGAGGTGTTGGGTATGGGCTTGCGGGGCAACGGTACCATTCCTGCCGTGTACTCGGCCCGTATTGAACTGGCCAAGCATGCCGGCATGAAGATTATGGAACTGGTGGAGAAGAATATCCGTCCCCGTGATATCATGACTCCTGCCGCTTTCCGCAATGCCCTCACGGCCGATATGGCGCTGGGTTGTTCGACCAACTCCATGCTCCATCTGCCCGCCATTGCCAATGAGTGCGGCGTGGCCATCAATCTGGATATGGCCAATGAAATCAGTGAAAAGGCCCCCAACCTCTGCCACTTGGCACCGGCTGGGCCGACCTATATGGAAGACCTCAACCAAGCGGGCGGTGTCTATGCCGTTCTTAACGAACTGGCGCAGCTTGGTCTGCTCGATACCTCGGTGATGACCGCTACGGGTCAGACGATGGCCGAGAACATCAAGGGCGTGGTCAACCGTGATTCTGAAGTCATCCGCAAGCCCGAAAACGCCTTTAGCCAAACGGGCGGTATTGCCGTGTTGCGCGGCAACTTAGCGCCCAACGGCTGTGTCGTCAAGCGTTCGGCGGTGGCGCCCGAGATGCTGGTGCATGAAGGGCCGGCCAAGGTCTTTAACAGCGAAGAAGACTGTATTGCCGCCATCTACGCCGGCAAGATCGTGAAGGGTGACGTGGTGGTGATCCGCTACGAAGGGCCTGCGGGCGGTCCCGGTATGCGGGAGATGCTCTCCCCCACCTCGGCCATTGCCGGTATGGGGCTGGATAAGGATGTAGCGCTGATTACCGACGGGCGTTTCTCGGGGGCGACCCGTGGCGCTTCCATCGGGCACGTATCGCCCGAAGCGGTGAGCGGCGGCCTGATCGCCTACGTCAAGGACGGCGATATCATTTCGATTAACATTCCCGAATATCGCATTGAACTGAAGGTTGATGAGGCCGAGATCGAGGCACGCAAGGCCGAAATGCCGATTTTGAGAAAGACCAATCTCAAAGGGTGTCTGGCTCGCTATGCCACGCAGGTAAGTTCGGCCGACCGTGGTGCGATCATCAATAAGTTTGAGGACTGAGTATGACCGATCAACAACGATGGGCTTTAGCGGCCGAAGTATCGGCGCTGTCCCTCTTTCGTGGGCTGCTCGTTCAGCCCGAAATGAAGGCGTTGCTTGCCTTTTTGAGCAGTAACGGCGCGCCGCATGAACGCATGGGGCTTTACGGACAATTTGTGCATACCCTCGGACGGCATAACGGCTCCTTTTCCGATTATCTGCGCCGTGCCGCCGCCGAGGATGAGAATGCCTATATTTGCAACATTGCCAAGGGGCGTGCGGTGTCGGACAGCCTGAAAGCCAATGTCGAGGACGAACTGCGGCTCTTTTCCCGCCTGACGCAGTTAACTCCGCAGGATTTGTGCGAGTCGATTGCGCAGGGGTATCTGCCTGTCTTTGACAATGAGCCGACCGACTTTGTATCGGAGTACCATCAGCGCATTACGCAGCTGGATCGGTACGGGTTTGGCATTTTTGCCGCCGCCGGTATGTTCCGTGTGGAGGACAAGACGATTGTGCCCGTCGAAGAACCCGATCGGGTGGGGATGGACTCCTTTGTCGGCTATGACGAGGAGCGCCGCAAGGTGCTGGAAAATACCCGAGCCCTGATTGAAGGGCGGCCGGCCGCCAATGTGTTGTTGTGCGGCGATGCGGGGACGGGAAAATCGTCCACTGTGAAAGCCTGCGCCAATTATTTTTACGATCAAGGATTGCGCCTGATTGAGATTCGCAAGGATCAGCTGTTCTCCCTGTCCCACGTGATGGGGCGCATTTCGGGCAATCCGCTTAAATTTATCATCTTTATTGATGACCTGTCCTTTAATAAGAATGACGATTGTTTCAGCATGCTCAAAGCCGCCTTAGAGGGGCCGGCAGGTGCCAAGGCGGACAATGCCGTCATTTACGCCACGTCCAACCGCCGCCACATCGTGAAGGAGAAATTCTCCGAGCGTGGGCACGAGGATGACGTGCATCATTCGGATACGGTGCAGGAGCTATTGAGTTTGTCCGATCGGTTTGGATTGACCGTCTATTTCTCCAAGCCCAACAAGGCGCTGTATCTGGATATTGTGCGTGAACTGGCCGAGCGCTACGGGGTAGCGGTGGATCGTAGTGAACTGGACCTCAAAGCCGAGGCTTTTGCGCTGGCGAGGGGCAGTCGTTCCCCCCGTGCGGCCGAACAGTTTGTGAAAAGTTTAATGTAAAGGAAATCAGCATGGAAAAGAAGTTAACGCTCGACACGGTGTATAAAGCCAGTTATGTGCTCAAAGAGGTGGTGCGGCCGACCGACGTGATCTACGCCCCCAAGCTCTGCCCCGGCGCCGAGTTGTATCTGAAAACCGAAAATCTGCAAGTCACAGGCTCTTTCAAGGTGCGTGGCGCCTATTATAAAATGTCGCAACTGAGCGCTGAAGAAAAGGCCAAGGGCGTTGTCGCCTGCTCGGCCGGCAACCATGCCCAAGGCGTGGCGCTGGCGGCGCAGAAGAACGGCATCCCCGCCGTCATCTGCCTGCCCGATGGCGCGCCCATCTCCAAGGTGGAAGCCACCCGCAGTTACGGCGCCGAGATCTGCATGGTCAAGGGCGTGTACGATGATGCCTACAACAAGGCCCTACAACTTCGGGACGAGAAGGGCTACACCTTCATTCATCCCTTTGACGATCCTGACGTGATCGCCGGCCAAGGCACGATTGCGCTGGAACTGGCCGAGCAGGTGGCCGAGATGGATGCGGTGATCGTGCCCATCGGCGGTGGCGGTCTGATTTCGGGCATTGCCTACACGATTAAAAACCTCAATCCCAAGGTGAAGGTGTACGGCGTGCAGGCCAGCGGTGCTCCCTCCATGCTCAACTCCATTCATGACGGCCATATCGAAACCCTTTCCAAAGTGGCCACCATTGCCGACGGCATTGCCGTCAAAAAGCCGGGCAGCATTACCTATGAGATCTGCTCGGAGTATGTCGATGACATCGTGTCGGTGACCGATGATGAAATCTCGGCCGCCATTCTGGCGCTGATGGAACAGCACAAGCTGGTTACCGAGGGCGCGGGTGCGGTTGCGGTAGCCGCCGCCATGTTCGGCAAGATCGACCTGCAGGGCAAAAAGGCGGTATGCCTGCTCTCGGGCGGGAATATTGACGTGACCATCCTCTCCCGTGTGATTGCCCGAGGACTGCTCATGTCCGGCCGCTCCTATCATTTGACCATCGAGCTGCAGGATAAGCCCGGCCAGCTGGTGGGCGTGTCCAATATCGTGGCTTCCCTCGGCGGCAACGTCACCGCCGTTCACCACGAACATACCAACCCCGGCAGCGACGTCAACGGTTGTTACCTGAGTTTGGTGTTAGAGACCCGTAACTTTGAACATATCGAACAGATCCGCCAGGCACTTACCGATGCGGGCTTCAAAATCCTGTAAAAAGGAGAAAATAAGAATGATTACTAAAATTGCTACCAACGACGCTCCCGCCGCAATCGGCCCTTATTCGCAGGCCATTCGGTGCGGGAATATGCTCTATTCGTCGGGACAGATCCCGCTCGACCCTGCCAGCGGCAACATGGTGGGCGAGAACATTACCGAGCAGGCCGAGCAGGTGATGAAAAACCTGCAGGCGGTACTTACGGCCGCCGGCGTAGGCTTTGAGAACGTGGTAAAGACCACCTGTTTCTTGGCCGATATGAATGATTTTGCCGCCTTTAATGCCGTATACGGCAAGTATATCACCTCTGCCCCCGCCCGCTCCTGCGTAGCGGTAGCCGCCCTGCCCAAGGGTGCGCTGTGCGAGGTGGAAGTCATCGCTGTTTGTGAAGAGTGAGAATGATGAAAAATACTGCGAAATATACCAGACAGTTCTTCCCCGTGAAGAACCCGCCCATGCGTTGGGCTACCAAAACCTATATTGACAAGGCGCCCAAGTGGTGCTCGGTTGACCTGCGTGACGGCAACCAGTCCTTGATCATCCCCATGAGTTTGGAAGAAAAACTGGCCTTCTTTGACCTGCTGGTCAAGGTAGGATTCAAAGAGATCGAGGTTGGCTTCCCTGCCGCATCGGAGACCGAGTATACCTTCCTGCGCACCCTGATTGATGAGAACCGTATCCCCGACGACGTGACGGTGCAGGTACTCACCCAGTCCCGTGAGCATATCATCCGCAAGACCTTTGATGCGCTCAAGGGGTGCAAGAACGCCATTGTGCACCTGTATAATTCCACCTCCTTGGCCCAGCGGGAGCAGGTTTTCCGCAAGTCCAAAGAGGAGATTTTGCAGATTGCCATTGACGGGGCGAAACTCTTTAAGAAGATTGCTGATGAAACGGGATGTCAGTACCGCTATGAATACTCGCCCGAGTCCTTTACCGGAACCGAGCCCGAGTATGCCTTAGAGGTCTGCAACGCCGTTTTGGATATCTGGCAGCCGACGCCCGACCGCAAGGCCATTATCAACCTGCCGGTCACGGTGGAGCTGTCCTCGCCGCACGTGTATGCCAATCAGGTGGAGTATATGTGCGACAATCTCAAATTCAGAGATGCCGTGGAGGTGTCGCTCCACCCGCATAACGACCGTGGCTGTGCCGTGGCCGATTCGGAACTGGGCCTGCTGGCGGGGGCTGACCGCATTGAGGGTACTCTCTTTGGCAACGGTGAGCGTACCGGTAATGTGGATATCATCACGCTGGCGCTGAATATGTACGCCCAAGGCGTAGAGCCCGAGCTTGACTTTTCCAATATGCCCGAGATTACCGAACTGTACGAGCGGGTGACCCGTATGCAGGTGTACGACCGTGCGCCCTATGCGGGCAAGCTGGTCTTTGCCGCCTTCTCAGGTTCGCACCAAGACGCCATTGCCAAGGGTATGCACTGGCGGGATGAGAAGAATTGCGATACCTGGACTGTCCCCTATCTGCCGATCGATCCGGCCGACGTGGGCCGTGAGTATGAAACCGACGTCATCCGCATCAACTCCCAGTCGGGCAAGGGCGGTATCGGGTATCTGCTCGAGCATCAGTTTGGTTACGTTCTGCCCGCCAAGATGCGTGAGGACGTGGGGTACGCCGTTAAGAGCGTGTCCGACCATGCCCATGCCGAACTTTCCCCCAAGGAAGTGCTGGACGTCTTTACCGAGCAGTATGTCAATATCAACAATCATATCCGCTTGATCGACTATCATTTTGAGCGCAAGCCCGAGATTTACGTCACGCTCACCGTGGAGATTGACGGGGTGACGATGGATCTGACGGCGACGGGTAACGGCCGCCTCGATGCCGTATCCAACGCCGTAAAGGCGAAACTCGGCACCGAGTTTGCCGACCTGACCTACGAGGAGCACGCCTTGACGCAGGGTTCGTCCTCGCAGGCGGTTACCTACGTGAGTATTGTGCTGCAAAACGGCAAGCGGGTATGGGGCGCCGGCGTGCACGACGATATTATTGCCCCGTCTATCAACGCCTTGTTCTCTGCCATTAACCGCAGTATTGATAAGGAGAAATAAGCCATGGCTATGACAATGACCCAGAAAATTTTAGCCGCTCATGCGGGGCTGGACTCGGTGGAAGCCGGTCAGCTCATTCGCGCCAAGCTCGATATGGTGCTGGGCAACGATATTACTACGCCCGTGGCCATCAACGAGTTTGAGAAGAACGGCTTTACCAAGGTTTTCGATAAATCCAAGATCTCGATGGTGATGGACCATTTTGTCCCCAACAAGGACATCAAGGCCGCCCAGCAGACCAAGCAGTGCCGCTGTTTTGCCTGCGAACACGCCATTGAGAACTATTACGACGTGGGCGATATGGGGATTGAGCACGCCCTGCTCCCCGAAAAGGGTTTGGTGGGCCCCGGTGACGTGGTTATCGGCGCCGATTCCCATACCTGCACCTACGGCGCACTCGGCGCCTTCTCGACGGGCGTGGGTTCTACCGATATGGCCGCCGGTATGGCGACGGGCGAGGCGTGGTTCAAGGTGCCCTCGGCCATCAAGTTTAACCTGATGGGCAAACTGCAAAAGGGCTGTTCGGGTAAGGACGTCATCCTGCACATCATCGGTAAGATCGGTGTGGACGGGGCGTTGTATAAGTCGATGGAGTTTGACGGCGAGGGGCTGAAGACTCTGTCGATGGATGACCGCCTGTGCATGGCCAACATGGCCATTGAGGCGGGCGCGAAAAACGGCATCTTTGCCGTAGACGAGATCACTCTTGCCTATTATAAAGAGCGCATGACCCATCCGTATACCGTCTATGCCGCCGATCCCGATGCCGTATATGACGAGGTGATTGATATTGATCTCTCAAGCATTGAGCCGACGGTGGCCTGCCCTCACCTGCCCGAGAATACCAAGAATGCGGCGGAACTTACCGAAGTGAAGATCGATCAGTGCGTCATCGGTTCCTGCACCAACGGCAGACTGTCCGACATGCAGGCAGCGGCGGAGATTTTCAAGGATCATCACGTAGCGCTCGGTGTGCGCTGCATCATCATTCCCGCTACCCAGAAGATTTATTTGGAGTGTATCAAACTGGGGTATACCGAGATCTTTATTAACGCCGGTTGCGTGGTGTCTACTCCCACTTGCGGCCCTTGCTTGGGCGGCTATATGGGCATTCTGGCCGAGGATGAAGTGGCGGTGGCGACGACCAACCGTAACTTTGTCGGCCGTATGGGCCACGTGACCTCCAAGATCTACTTGGCCGGCCCCGAAACGGCGGCCGCTTCGGCGGTTAAGGGCTATATCACCGATCCTCGGTCACTGTGAAAGGAGAATGGCTATGATCGCACACGGTTTTGTTCATAAATACGGCGATAACATTGATACCGACGTTATCATTCCCGCCCGTTACCTCAATACGGCCAACCATAAGGAACTGGCCGCCCATTGCATGGAGGATATTGATAAATCTTTCGTGACCAAGGTAAAGGCAGGAGATATCATGGTGGGCGGCGCCAACTTCGGTTGCGGCTCCTCCCGTGAGCACGCCCCGATCGCCATTAAGGAGTCGGGCATCTCGGTGGTGATTGCGGCGACCTTTGCCCGCATCTTCTACCGCAATTCCATCAATATCGGTTTGGCCATTCTGGAATGTCCCGAAGCCTCCGAGAAGATCGAGGCGGGGGATGACGTGGAGGTCGATTTCAACACCGGCCGCATCGTTAACCATACCAAGAAGGAAGAATACAAGGCTCAGCCGTTCCCGCCCTTTATTCAGGAGATCATTCAGGCGGGCGGTCTGCTCGCTTCCATCGCCAAGAAGGAGGCGGCCCATGAATAAGATTATTGCGCTGTTGCCCGGTGACGGCATCGGGCCCGAGATTGTCAATGAGACGGTCAAGGTGCTCTCGGCCGTGGCTGAGAAATTCGGGCATCATTTTGCCTATCGCACCGTCGATATCGGCGGGTGTTCGATTGATAAGTTCGGCGTTCCCATCACCGATGAGGGGATGCAGATTTGCAAGGAGTCGGACAGCGTTTTGCTGGGCGCCGTCGGCGGCCCGAAGTGGGATAATGTCGACCCGTCCATCCGTCCCGAAAAGGCGTTGCTTGCCGTTCGCAAGGAATTAGGATTGTTTGCTAATTTGCGCCCCACCAAGTTATTTCCCCAGTTGGCCGATGCTTCTCCGCTGAAAAAGGAGATTGTCGGCAACGGCATTGATCTGCTGATCGTGCGGGAGTTGACGGGCGGTGTCTATTTCGGTGATCGGGAAACCAAAGAGGTAAACGGCGAACTGGTGGCAACGGATATTATGCCGTATAGCGAGCATGAAATTGAGCGCATCGGGCGTGTCGCCTTTGAAACGGCGAGAAAGCGCCGTGGGGCGCTCCATTCGGTGGATAAGGCCAACGTGCTGGATACCTCCCGCCTGTGGCGCAAGACGATGCACCGCTTGGCGGAGGACTATCCCGACGTAGCCTATAACGATATCTTGGTCGATAACACGGCCATGCAGTTGATTAAGAATCCCACTCAGTTTGACGTGATTGTGACCGAAAATATGTTCGGCGATATTCTGTCGGACGAGGCGTCTATGCTCACCGGCTCGATCGGCATGATGCCCTCGGCTTCCCTTTCGAGCGGGACGCTCGGTATGTACGAGCCGATTCACGGCTCGGCGCCCGACATTGCGGGTATGGATGTGGCCAACCCCATCGGCACCATTTTGTCGGCGGCCATGATGCTGCGCTATTCCTTTGATATGGCGGCGGAGGCCGATGCCATTGAGGCGGCGGTTCATGCCGTATTGGATCAAGGATTGCGCACGGCCGATATCTGGCAGGAGGGCACCACCAAGGTGGGTTGCGCCGCCATGGGCGATGCCGTTGTTGAGGCGCTGTAATGCTGGATGCGTTGTTTGAAAATCACGATTGCTTGCTGATACTGGACACCGAAACGTCGGGGTTGAGTTTTAAGGAAGATCGGATTATTGAGTTGGCGGTACTGAAACTGGTGCGGCAAAACGGGGCGATTGGCATTGCCGAGCAGATGGACGAGTTTATTCGTCTGCCGCAAGGAAAAAGGCTTGATCCGAAGATCGTGGAACTGACCCATATTACCGATGAGATGCTGGCCACCCAAGGGCTGAGCGAGGGCGAGGTGCTGGGGCGGTTTGTTAAGATGTTTGCGGGCGAGCGGGCGCTGGTGATTGCCTATAACGCCCATTTTGATTTGAGTTTCCTGTACTACGGCTTGGCTCGGCATGGCTTAGCTGCCGCCTTGCGGGGCATTGATATGCTTGACGCCCTCACCGTTTACAAGGATCGGCGGGACTATCCGCATAAATTAGAAGCCGCCATTGAGCAGTACGGCCTGCAGGATCGGGTGGTGAACTCTCACCGAGCTATCGACGATACCCTGGCGCTTAAAGAGGTGCTCGTTGCCATGGAGCAGGAGTTGCCCGACCTGAACCGCTACCTCAACCTGTTTGGCTACAATCCCAAATTCGGGGTGTGCGGCGCTAAGATTTCGTCGGTCACCTATAAGCCGCAACCATACAACGACAGGACAAAATTATACCTGAAATAACAAGGGGAACTACTAATATGGGAATTATATCAAAATATGTTACTGCCAAATTAACAGAGGGAGTAATAGAAACTGTGGGAAGAGTTACTCTTGAAACAACGGTTGGTATAATGAGCAAAAAGGCCGAGATTGATAAAAGTGATCCGTCGAAAAAGAAAATAAGGGCATTAAATGTTAACGATTTAATAGGACAACATTATCTTAAAGTGAGAGCAAAGCTTATAAATGCTGGTTTTACAGATATTTCATTTGTAGAAAAAAAGATTTGATAAAGGGATGGTTAATACAAGATGGAGAGGTCGCAGAGGTTTCTATTGGAGGAGAAACTGAATTTAATAGAACAACAAAATTTTTTGCAACAACACCGGTTGTTATAACATATCATACATTTCGAAACAAATGATAAAAGTAAAAGAGATACCCGAATGAGTATCTCTTTTTTGGGGTATTTTGAACTTAATGACACGA
>JAZKZU010000036.1:0-4024 GCA_045612825.1 Eubacteriales bacterium | reverse complement strand
GAGTCGGAACATAGTCATCCATAGCGCTGACATGAATCGCCTGCGCCACCTCGTCCTCGGTGGCATCGGGGCGGGTCACCATCAGGTTTTCACGCAACGTTCCGCTGAGCAGTAAATTGCCTTGCGGTACATAGGCAAAGCACCCTCTTGTCTTACGATTCAACGCCGTGCGGCCTAGCTTACCCGCCACATACAAGCTTCCCTGCTGCGGATGCAAAATGCCCAGCATCAATTTCAAAAGGGTACTCTTTCCGATGCCCGATGCGCCGACAACTACGCTAAAGCCATTCGTAGGCATTTCAAAATCGGCATGAGAGAAGATCTCGTCCCGATCATAGGTAAACTGCAGATCCTGCGCACCGATGACGGCCATATCGTCGGCCGCCAAAGAAACACGCTCGATAGGTTCACTTTCAATTTCTTCCAATTCCATTAACCGCTCGGCTGAGGCCAGCATGGACATATACTGCGGCAGGATGCCCGACATTCCCACAAAAGGCCGCTGCAGCTGGCTGACCAGCTGGGTGATAGCGGTGAGCATACCGGGTGTCAGCGCCCCCATAAACAGCCCGACCGAACACCAGATCAAAGCAATAAAACTCGACGCCTGCAACAAAAAATGCAGGCCGGCGTTGGTAACCAAGGATACGTTTTTGCTTCGCATCTGCGCCCGATAGCGATCTTCCATCCGCCCGTCGGCCCGCTCCAGCATTTGTTCGGACACATCGAGTGCCTGTACCATCAATACCTTTTCCAGCGTTTCCTGCAGGAAGGACGATACCTTACCGTCTTCTTCTCTTACCCGCCGATGGATGGCCTTGAGCCGCTTACGCAATAAGGCCGACACGGCTAAAATAATCACACCGATACCCGCTACGACCAAGGTAAAGATCGGGTCGAGCACGATCAGGGCGGCCGCCGCCGCAATCAGTTTGGTAATCATGGCCGCCACGTTGGGGACAACCGACAACACGCCCTCTTCCACAACACGCACGTCGCTGGTGAGGCGATTGATCATATCGCCGCTGTGATAGGCGCAAACCGACATATAATCGCCGTTAATCAAATGGCGGTAGATGCCTCTCTTGAAATCCCGATCCATATCGGCTGACAGTTTTCCGTGAAGATGACGGTTCAGAATGGTACACCCTAACATGCTCAGAATAATCGTTCCCTGATACAGGCACGCACGGAAAAAACCGGTTGAATCACCGGCCAGCGCATAGTCGATCATATTTTTGCACATTAAAGCAAAGGCAACACCCAATAACGATGCCCCCATATGACAGACCGTTAACAAAACGATCGAGGGAATACGTTTTCGGATCTTGCCAAGAATCCAACGTTCCGTTCTCTTTTTCTTCATTTCAACCGCCTCCGCAACCAACTGACGCCTCGCCGCCAAAAACGGCGCCATTTGCGACTGTGCCACCAAAAGCGGCTATACAGGCGGTAGGATAAAGCATCAACGGAAACCTTTTTATCACCCCGATAAAACTCGGTCACCAGCGCAATGGTCTGATCGTGACGAACGGGGTATTCGCATACAAATTGATTATCGCCCATACAGGTATAATGCTCACCGACACCGACAATACGATGCAAAATATAACTGCCGTCATCTCGTTGATATAACGGCAGATCATATTTCTTCAATCTCTCGGGCAGGGGCGAAAGCACTACACTATCGATACCCTGACGAAGCATGGGGAGCATACTGGTGCCACGGGGTGAGAGTTTAACCGAGCATCCGCGAGCCAACTGCTCACGAATCATGGGCATCATCACATCCAGCGGCAACTCTTTTTCAGTCAAGAAGTCCGTTTTCATTCAGTTTCGCCACAAAGACATCAATGTGGGCTTTGGCATCTTCTTCGGTAACGTCATATTCCTGCGTTAAGGCCTGCACCAAATCCTCTTTCTCGGCGCCCTTTTCCAAGAGCTCCCACAGAAAACGACCCGTTTCGTTGAGGGTAATCATCATATTCAGATCCAGCGTATCGCCCGAAGGGATTACCACGATATCCCCGGCAACCTCACGCAAAACAAATCCGTCTTTAATCTTCATCGTTACGATCCTTTCCCTGCCCGCTCATGGCCAGATAGGCCACATCGGCCGCCTGCGGCTCTTTGTTGCAATGCAACTGCCACACCGGCACTTCACGAAGCAATTTATCCAATAAATCCAAAATTTTCTCACGGGCATTGCGCACACGGGGACGGTTGAGCTGCTTAAAGATAGCCCCGATTGCCGCCGGCCCGCCAAAAGGCTCAATGCTGTTCTCTTCGGCACGGAAAACACAGGCGATGCCCGCCAAGGGCACCCGCTCGTTACGGCTGATATCGTGCTTGCCGCTCCACGGCGTACCGTAGGCATACCACGCCCCGTCCTCACGGCGCAGGGCCGGCTTATCGTCATTGAGGATATAGGCACGCTCGCCAAACTTGTCCAGCCACAACTGGGTATGCGTAGATTTCCCGACACCCGAATCGGCCGTGAAACAATAGGCTTTTCCGTCCACCACAACGGTAGAAGAATGGAGCATCATGCCCTCAAAGTCCATCAATCGCCGATAGAAGTTGGCGGCCGTAGACATGTATTCTCCGCTATTATCATCAAACGCAGGATGATTTTCTTTGACCTGTTCCCAATGGGACACCACCTCCATATCCACCGTATCGGTGGGCTCGCAGAGGTATTTCTCGGCACGCTGTTCGGTGATACCGAAGGAGTCCATGGCCACGGTCAATCCCGCAATCTTATAATACCGTTTCATTAGTTAATGTAGTCGCCGATGTTGAAACTGCCGTCCCCTTCAACACGAATGGCGTTCTGCTCATCTTCATAGGCTTTCTTTGCCTGAGTACGCCAAGCCATATAATCCTCAGGAGAATCAAAACTCTCGAAATAGGCCTGCTGTTCGGCGGCGGATAATGCCAAATATTCCTTATAAGTCAAAGTCTTACTTCCATCCGTAGGCACCGAGGCACTACCCGAAGAAGACTGGCTGTTTGACTGCGAACCCGACTGAGAGCCGGATTGGGAGCTACCGTCACTGGAATTGCCTTGTTCGTTGCCGCCAACGATAATTTCATCCCAATCTTCAACACCGGTACCGCTCGAAGCGAATTGATCGGGACCGCTTTGCGACGGTTTGGAACAACCGACCAACACCACAGCCAAAAGCAGAATAACGGCCAAAAGGCCCGCTAAGATTTTCTTATTCATAATATGTAGAACCCCTTCTTTATAACTTACCCTTTGAGTATATACTGTTATGTATGATACTGTCAAGTGCTTTCCTTATTTTACAATGCAATTTGAAAAAGTAAGGCATTTTTGTATTGACAAACCCCCAAGAAATTGGTAATATGTTATGGTATGAATAGGGGTGTAGCCAAGCGGTAAGGCAACGGACTTTGACTCCGTCATTCGTGGGTTCAAATCCCGCCACTCCTGCCAAAAATACTCTCTTCCGTAACACGGGAGAGGGTATTTTTAATTTGGCGGGATTTGAAAGGTCGGTAGTGAATTGGTGTCCGGTGGACACCAAGAGCCGACCGTGGCCCGAGCCGCAACGAGGGAAAGCCCGCCACTCCTGCCAAAAATCGACAAATCTCGACAGAGGTTTGTCAATTTTACTTCTTACCTATTCACTCTTACCTCTTACCTCAAAAAAATGCTCCGTTTTTCAAACGGAGCATTTTAACGTTACTTGTTCGAACCGGTGGCGCTGTTGATCAGATCCAGCAGGCTTTCGGTATCCTTATCGGGGGTTTCGGTCTTCTTGGGAGCGATCAGCGAAGTCAGATCACCGAACTTGGCCTCGGCGACGTTGCCGTAATCGAAGCCGGTGGCGATAACAGTGACGCTCATCTCGTCTTCCATCGTTTCATCAATATTCGCACCCCAGATGATGTTGGCTTCGGGATTGACTTCACGCTTGACGATATCGGATGCCAGCTCGACCTCTTCCAAGGTGATATCGGCGCTACCGGTAATATTCAGGATTACGCCCTTAGC
>JAZKZU010000035.1:0-1562 GCA_045612825.1 Eubacteriales bacterium | reverse complement strand
TTGGAGGACTCCTGCACCGATACCAACCCCCGTATGCCCTCCAAACCCGAGCTGGTCGAGCTGTTTAAGAAACTGTGGTGATACTATGAAGGAATTTTGGCGAGTTGTTAAATTTGTTCTATTTTCCATCAGCGCCGGCATCATTCAGATCGGCGCCTTTACCTTGCTCAACGAATTGGCAGGGCTGGAATATTGGGTCAGCTACTTAATCTCGCTGGTTCTGTCGGTTGTCTGGAACTTTACCTTTAACCGTAAGTTTACCTTCCATTCCGCAGTAAATATTCCTGTCGCCATGCTCAAAGTGGCCGCCTTCTACCTGGTCTTTACCCCGTTGTCTACATGGCTGGAGGCGTGGCTGACGGGGATCGGTTGGAATGAATATCTGGTCACAGCCATCAATATGCTGCTCAACTTTGTGCTCGAGTTTTTCTATCAGCGGTTTTTCGTCTTCGGCAAAACGATCGATACCAATGGCAAAGGAGAAAAAATCGTGAAAAAACTGTGTATATTCCTTTGTTTACTGCTGGTCGGCTGTGCCCCTGCCTCGGTGCCCAAACAACAAGAACACCAGTTTGTGGCGGCCAACTACCAAGCCCCTAAAAGCTGCCGCACCTGTAGCCTGACCGAGGGCGACCCGCTCACCCCCGACTTTGTCCTGCATAACATAGAACTCAACGAGGGCAGTGCCACCTGGGAAAAAACCGAAAAAGGCTACCGTGCCACCCTCACCTTTGCAGAGCAAAGCGAGGCGATCACCGTCATCCCCGGCATCGAGGACTATTACGATATTAAACTGCGTGACCATACCGAAACGGCACTCGAGAACGGCTATTCCTATCAGGTTTTCTTTCACGGCAAACGGGAAACGGTCACCTATCGCATCACCACCACCTTCTCCGGCTGGCAAACAGGGGAGAAGGGCATGGAAAATATCTGTACCATCGATTGGGAATGGGAAGCCCCCGAGGGGTATGACGGCATCGTGCTGACCATCCGTCCCCAAACCGAATGGCAGGACGGCCAATACCTGTATGATATCGACCGTACCGATATGTTATTATTCAAACCATAAAAAAAGAGCCGAAAGGCTTTTTTTTATTTGGTAAAATCTTCAATCATGGCTCGGCAGGATCGGCTCATTTCTTTAGAAAACTCGCTGTTCCACTTGCGAGAGCAAAACCGCTCGATCCAGCCCTGCAACGGGGCTTCGCCCAGCCCCTGCTGAATGGTCAACTGTTCTTCCAACGGCCGCTCGGTATAAACATTTTGGCAAACGATATCCGAAACCTGCGGCCGTGTCGGCTTGACTCGCTGTTGCTGTTGCGCCGTCGGATAGCCAAACACCAGCATGGCCGCCGGCACCACGTGCTCGGGCAACCCCAACAGTTCTTTATGCGTTTCGTAGTTCTCGGTAATATCTCCAATGTAGCACGACCCGATCCCTAACGATTCGGCCGCCACCACCGCATTCTGCGCCGCAATCAAGGCGTCGGCCTGCGCCAAAAGTAAATCTCCCACATCAGGTCTGCGCACCTCATCCAAGTGACGGCAAAAAGCCTCAT
>JAZKZU010000034.1:0-3895 GCA_045612825.1 Eubacteriales bacterium | reverse complement strand
AACTGGGAGCAGGTGCCGAAATTGTAAATGTGGTGCAACACCGTCCCGATCCCTAAGGACTTGAGGTTGGTTATGTAGAAGGAAGTATGGAAGGGCGAAGCCTCGATAATATCTTTGGGCAGGAGGTTGTGCCGATCCATCCACATCAGAAACCGCACGGCCGGCTTATACAGGAAGGGCGGGATGGCCATAATGATCTTGGCCAGATCGTCGGTATCGTTACTCTCACCAAGGGCGGTGTTTTCGGCAATCGCCTTGTCCAGTGCCGCCGCTACCTGTTCGAGCGTTTCGGTGCCGGTAAAGGCAATTTTGAGTACCGTTTCGCAGGTTTCGCCCCGCAGGGAGCGGTGGACGTTAAAACTCATGGTGACCCGATCCCGCTGATAGAGTTTACCGTTGACGATAAAGCGGTTGAGCTCGGGGAACTTGTGCATGGTGCGCACAAAGGTGGCGATGAGAAGGTGCATATAGGTCAATTCGGATTTTTGGTAGTTCTTGATGAACTCATCCATGATCGAACAATCAACTTCTTCGTAGTTATAATTAAGAGCATCGGTACGGTCGTACATGATATAGGGTATGATCTTCATGAGTGGTTCTTGATCTTTAACCCGTACGCCGTCAGAGCGTTTTGGCATAATTTTCATCCTTTACTTTCATAGTCTGTTAACATATTACAGAATACCACAAGAAGGATGAAAAATCAAGAAAAAATGCCTGCCGCTATGGGCAGGCAAAGAATTATTCATAGAATTTGAGCCAGTATTGTGCGCCGTTTCGGTCGGGCCCGTTTGCGGTGATGAGAATGGGATCCACGCCAATGACGGAGGCCTCTTTGCCGCGCAGGGCCTTGATACAGGCATCGGCCGCCTGCGTACCGATGGTTTCATAATCACGGCACAGGATGGCGGCGGCCTGCTCCGATTGCAGGGCTTCTAGATGGGTACGGGTGGCGACCGACAGGATGAGGTTGCTCAGGTTCTCGGCCTGCGTGTCATAGTCACTGCCGTTATAGGTGGCCACGGTATCTTCGGTAAAACTGTTGAGCATGGATTGTTCGCTGATGCGACCCGAGAGCGGAGTACATTCCAGATTGGAGTAGTCCGCCTCCTCCATCAGATCGGCAAAGACCTGCTCCACCTCTGCATGATCACGGTTATAGAGCAGACGGATGCGACCCGAGGCGGGCGGTTCCATCTCAATGATGCGCTGGGCGGCCAAGCGGGCAAGGGCTACATCGGAGGCGCCGTTTACGCAGAAGGTTTCGGGAAGGGAGAGATCGGCGGCGGGGTTGACGGCCACAACGGCGCAGTCCCGCTCACTCAAAAAGGGGTAGGATTCCTTGGCTTGGTTCATGCCGACGATGGCGATGACATGGGGATTATGCTCGGCTACCGCCTGCTCCCACAGTTGGTAGGCGGTGAAATTGACCTCGGTTTCGTCGTCCAATCCTACCAGAATCGGTTTCAGTCCCCGTTTCTCGGCTTTCCGAGAAAAGCCAGCCCAGAGCAGTTGGGTTTGGTCGGTACGGGTGTCATCCACCAGCAACAGTGCCGTTTTGCCCCTCACGCAACCCGACAGGCAACCCAGCACAAGCACAAGAATTATCGTGATACAAATCAGTTTTTTCATGGTTTCCACTCCTATCTGTATAATAGTATAGCGGGATTTGCCCGATATGTCGAGAACTTTTTTATTGAAGTATGGAAATGAATGGGTTATAATACAAGAAAAGGGGGGAGAAGGATGTTACCCGATTATGTCAGACAAGCCATGCGCCTATTGGAAAAGGGCGGCTATGAGGTCTGGACGGTAGGTGGTTGCGTGCGGGATCGGTTGCGGGGCGGAGTGCCTCATGATTTTGACCTGACCACCAACGCCACGCCCAAACAAATGCTACAGGTATTCGGGGACACCCGCTGTATCTTGCAGGGCCTTTCGCACGGTACGGTCACCCCTATTTTTGGCCATCATCCCGTTGAGATTACGACCTACCGTACCGAGAGTGGCTATCGGGATCACCGCCGCCCCGATGCGGTGGCCTTTACCGAGGAGATTAAGGAAGATCTGGCACGGCGGGACTTTACCGTCAACGCCATGGCCTGGCATCCCAAGCGGGGGCTGTGCGACCCGTTTGGCGGCGCGGCCGACCTCAAAGCGGGCATCATCCGTGCCGTGGGCGACCCGAAACAAAGATTTGAGGAGGACGCCCTGCGCATCCTGCGAGGCATCCGCTTTGCCGTGCGGCTGGGGTTTGCCGTAGAGGCACAGACGGCGCAGGCCATGAACGAGGCGGCGCCGACATTGCGGTACATCGCCAAAGAGCGGGTGACCGAGGAGTTGCGGGGCATCTTGGCTCTTCCCGATTGCGCCCGTATCTGGGACGACTTTTTGCCTGTCTGGGCGCAGGTACTGCCCGAGAGTAAGCCCATGTTGGCTCAATACCTGTCGGCTCCGCTGGATTTTGTGTTGCGATTGACCCTCATTGGCTATCTCTCAAAAGCCGACGTGACACGGAATTTGTGCTTAACCAAGATAGAGAAGAAGGCGGTAGCACGGCTGACGACGGCACTCGATTGCGCGATCCCAACCGATCGGGTCGGGGTGCGGCGCATGGCGGCCGAGTATGGGGTAGAGGATGCCGATGCCCTGCTTCGCCTGTGGGCGGCGCAGGGGATGGATACCGAGGACTTAGGGGAGATGCTGTGCGAATGTGTGGAGGCGGGCGAGTGCCTGAGTGTGGGGCAGTTGGCCGTGAGTGGCGATGATTTAGGGCTGCCGTCGAAGCAGATTGGAGTTGCTTTGCGAGAGTTGCTGGATGCGGTGGTGAGTGAAAAGGTGGCCAATCAAAGAGGGGCATTGCTTTTTTACCTAAAAGATGATATACTGGAAAAAAAGAAAGGGAATGAAAAATGAACCGTAAAAAATTGATTTTATTTGCCTGTTTTGGTGTGAGTTTATTATTCTTTTTGGGTTGGGCCATTCCCACGGTCTCCCGCTGGCTGTACCTGCCGGGGCTGATCGGCTATTCCGGTTGCACCGCCGTGTTGGGCTGGATCGATTGGGAGAAGAATCATAAGGTTATGGGTGGCATCTGGTTTGTGATTGCACTGATGGCGATGGTGCTTGGTGTGGTGCAGGCGGTGGTGACCACATTGGTCTTCCGCTTTAACCCTCTATTCTTCATCATCATTTTACTGCTTTCCATGGTGCTGGGCTGGGAAGAAAAGTCCAAAGAGCCAAAGACGGAAGAGATCGTACAGGAAGAGCCGCAACCGAAGGAAGAACCCAAGGTGGAAACGCCTTTTCTTGACGATATCGATATCATTTTAGAAGAAGCCAAAAAGAAAGACTAAAAAAGATGGTTCACGAAAGTTGGACCGCTCCCAAATAAATAGACAGAAAAATAAACACCCTGTGGTAGAATATCGCTAAATTAGGCGGCTTTGCTCCGTATTTCGTGCGGAGTAAGGCCGTCTTTTAGGTTGATGCGTTCAAAATTGTAGAGTTGCACGTATTCGGCTACCGCTTGCTCGACTTCGGCACACATATACACCATCCCATGAGCTGTTGGGATATAGTTAATGTCTGCAACCCAAAACCGATTAGGTTTCAACTGATCGAATTGCCGATTAAGCAAGTTGGGATATTTGTGGGGAGCACGCCGGTAATGCATATATGGTCTGCGGCGACGCACTTGAGACAGCAGATCATATTCGCGCATCACTCGCAAAACAGCTTTTAAGTTTACGTATTTGTGCTTGACGGTGTTCAGCCTGCGATGCATACGGCGATATCCATACGTTTGTTTGCTGATGCGTTGTCCTTCGGTGATCAGATCTATTAACCACCGGTCTTTGTTCGGGTTGTCCTGTCGGTTTCTCCTGCTGCTTTA
>JAZKZU010000033.1:0-6268 GCA_045612825.1 Eubacteriales bacterium | reverse complement strand
AACCCATCGGTAAAGCGGGTGGAGGCATTGTGATAGACCGCCGCCGCATCAATCGAGCGCAAGAACCATTCGGCATGTGCCGCATCCTCGGTCACGATCGCCTCGCTGTGCTTGGTGCCGTGCTCGTTAATATGGGCAACGGCATCTTCTACGCTATCTACTACACCCACCGTCAGAATATAGTCGTTATACTCGGTATAAAAATCCTCTTCCTCGGCCGGTTTCATGGCATAGGCCGCACAGGCACGAGCATCACCCCGCACCTCCACGCCTGCCTTCTCCAGCGCCGTACACAGGCGCACCAGCAGGGGGGAATCCTTATGAATGAGCATCGTTTCGGCCGCATTGCAGACCGACGGGCGGGAGGTTTTGGCGTTGAGAATAATCCGCTGTGCCATATCGCCATCGGCACTCGCATCGATAAAGACGTGGCAGTTGCCCGTACCCGTTTCGATAACCGGCACAGTCGCATTCTCCACCACCGAAGCGATCAAGCCCTTACCGCCACGAGGAATGAGCAAATCCAGATCGCCCTTGAGGGTCATCATTTCCTGCGCACTTGCCCGCTCGGTATTCTCCACCAAGCAGACGCAATCGGCGGGAAATCCCTGCCCTTCCAATACCTCCCGAATCAGGGATACCAAGGCTTTATTGGAATGGATGGCTTCTTTTCCGCCACGCAAAACGGCCGCATTGCCCGATTTTAAGCACAACAAGGCCGAGTCGACCGCTACGTTGGGGCGCGCCTCGAAAATCATGCCAATAACGCCAAAGGGTACCGACACCTTTTGAATGCGCAATCCGTCCGCATTGACAAATTCCTCGATGACCTGCTGGGTCGGGTCGGGCAACGCCGCCACCTGCTCGGCGCCCACCGCCATCGACTCGATGACCTTATCGGTGAGCATCAAGCGATCAATCAGCGCTTCCCGCAAGCCGTTTTCCCGTCCGGCCTGCACGTCCAGCGCATTGGCCGCCTGAATCTGATCCTTATGGCTGCGCAAAGCCTGCGCCACCGCCAAAATGATTTCGTTTTTCTGTTCCTGTGTGGCCGCCGCAATCACCGAAGATGCCGCACGAGCCCGACGAGCTATATCCTTTACACTCATTTTACTACCTCAAACAACGTCCCGATGCTCTCCCCTTGGGCGATGGCGTACAACTTCTCGGGGTCGGCGCCGTTGGCCAGCACCATGGGAATTCCCGCACGGTTGACCATTTCGGCCGCATCCAGTTTGGTGACCATGCCGCCCGTGCCGACACCCGACACGCTTCCGCCGGCCATGGCCCGAATCTCGTCGGTCACGCCGTGCACTACCGGCAACAGTTTGGCATCGCCCTGATGCGGGTCACGGTCATACAGCCCGTCAATATCGGAGAGCAACACCAACAAATCCGCTTCGGCAATGACGGCAACAATGGCCGACAGGGTATCGTTATCACCGATTTTAATTTCATCGACCGCCACCGTGTCATTTTCATTGACAATGGGAATGACACCGTACTCCAACAGCTTTTCAACCGTGTTGCTTACGTGCTCATAGCCGTGTTCCAAATGCAAAACGTCACCCGTCAAGAGCACCTGTCCGACCGTATAGCCGTACTCGGCAAAGATCTTCTCATAAATATTCATCAACCGGCACTGGCCCACGGCCGCCGCCGCCTGCTTGGTCGGAATATCGGTGGGGCGTTTGGGCAATTTAAGAGTGCTCACCCCTACGCCGATCGCGCCCGACGACACCAGCAACACCTGCGCTCCCGCATTGGCGATATCCGAAAGGGTGCGTACCAGCCGTTCGATACGCAATAAATCCAGTTTTCCGTTTTCATGGGTCAGCGTCGACGTTCCGACCTTGACCACGATCCGATTATACTTCATTACCGTTCCTCGCTGAAAATAATATAGGTATTATAGCGTGAATCGAAAAAAAATTCAATATTTTTCGCTAAATTTGCGTTTTCCCTCTTATCAAAATGAAATTTTTGTATTATAATGTTGTAAAAAGGGGGAATTTGACATGTCAGCATCCAAAAATATGACCGTTTCGGTCGGCGGTATCGATATTACCATCCAGACCGATGAAGACCGCGGCTACATTCAGAAACTGGCCGCTAAAGTAGACGAAAAGGTAGGCACCTATCTGCGCATGGGCGCCAAGGTCACCGTGGCGCAGGCCGCCGTACTGACCGCTATGGAGTTGTGCGACGAATTTGAAAAGAACAACGCCGCCGTCGAAAATATGCGTGCGCAGATGCGTAGCTATATCGACGACTCGATTCGTGCCGCCGCCGACCGTGACCGCTATAAGGCCGAGCTCGACCGCACCCGCAACGAATTGAGCAAGCTCAACAACAAAATGTATGAACGCAATGGAAATCAAGATTCGCTCTATTGAGCATAACGGATTAACGCCCGACCTGCCCCGCCGTGCCAGCACGGGAAGTGCCGGTGTCGACCTGCAGGCCATGATCGATGCCCCGCTCACCTTAGAGCCGCAAAAGCTCTACCGTGTTCCCACCGGCATTGCCATGGAACTGCCCGAGGGGTACGTGGGCTTAGTCTATGCCCGAAGCGGCCTTGGTGTTAAGCACGGGATCGCTTTGGGCAACGGGGTCGGTGTGATTGACAGCGACTATCGTGGTGAGATACAGGTGGGGCTGTGCAATCTGTCGGACACGCCTTATACCATTGCGCCGCAAGACCGCATCGCCCAACTGGTCATTGCTCCCGTTCCGCCTGTCGAATACGTATGGGCCGATGAACTGAGTGATACGGCACGGGGCGAGGGCGGTTTTGGCTCGTCGGGACGGTAAGATGAAAATACTTCTCGCCTCCGGCTCCCCTCGCCGCAAAGAACTCCTTGCCAATATATGTCCCGAATTTTCGGTACTGGTTCCCACCGTGGACGAAGCGGCCATTGCCGCACCCTACAAGGGCAATCCCCGCCGCACCGTCATGGCTCTTTCCCGTGCCAAGGCACAGGCCGCACGGCAAATGGAAACGGCCGATGCCGTGATCGGGGCAGACACGATGGTAGCGCTGGGGCGCACCATTTTAGGTAAGCCCGAAGATGCCCAACAAGCCTTTGCCATGCTCCGCTCCCTTTCGGGGCGCACCCATAAGGTCTGGACGGGGGTAAGTGTCCGTTTTGCCAAGCGTACCGTTACCTATGCCGTCTGTACCCGCATCCGCTTTTATCGCCTGACTGACGAGCAGATACAAGCCTATGTTGACTCCAAGGAAGGTATGGATAAGGCAGGAGGGTATGGGATTCAAGGCCAGGCCGGCGCATTTGTAAAGGAGATTCGCAAGGATTATTTTAATGTGGTTGGTCTGCCGTTGCGGCGGTTAGCTCGACTGCTTGGTTGACTTTTGCTTGCATCTTTGCTATACTGTATATCGATTTATTTGGAGAACCCATGGGACAGGTAATTACCGTTGCCTCCGGTAAAGGAGGCGTTGGAAAAAGTACGATCACAGCCGGCCTTTGCGCCTCGCTTGCCCACCAAGGCAAACGGGTACTGGCCATCGATGCCGATGCCGGTTTGCGGGGCTTGGATCTCATTCTGGGGCTGGAGGACGAGGCCGTTTACGATCTGGCCGACGTATTGTCCGGCCGCAAACGCCTGAGCGATGCCATCATTCGGCACGAAGCCCTCGGCGCTCTGTTCTTTCTGGCCGCTCCCCTTTCTGCTGACGAGCCGAGCCTGACCGAACAGGCGTTGCGTTCTCTCATTGCCCATACCGGCAATGCCTTTGATTATATTATCATTGACAGCCCCTCGGGTCTGCACCCGTGGGCTCGTTATACCGCCGCCGTTTGTGACCGATTGCTCATGGTCACCACGCCCGATCCCTCGGCCGTGCGGGCTTGCGCTCACGCTTCCCAGATGCTTGGCGGAAATCAAAAACTGATTATCAATCGGATTGACCCGAAACCCATCCGTGACGGTGTTTTGCCGAATATGGATGCCATTATCGATACCGTAGCCGTCCCTCTTATCGGGCTGATCCCCGAGGATCACGGAGCCGTCTGGGGCAAGGGCGAAGCGGCCGGTATTGCTATGCAGAACATTGCTCTGCGACTGGACGGAAAACACAAACCCTTATATCGTTTCTGGTAGGTGAACCATGAGAATTGCGCTGATCGCTCAAGATAAAAAGAAGGAACAGATGGTGCGTTTTTGTCTGACCTATGCCAGCACCCTGTCCCAGCATAAACTGTTTGCGACCGGCACCACCGGCAAAATGGTGCAGGAGTATACCGGCCTGCGCGTCCATCGGTATCTGACCGGACGGCAGGGCGGTGAACAGCAGATCTCGGCTCGTATTTCCTATGACGAACTGGATATGCTCATCCTGTTTCGGGATACCGACATATCCCTCATTCCCACCGGTTACGATGAGCTGCTCCGTATTTGCGATGCTCACGATATCCCCTATGCCACAAACCCCAAGTCGGCACAAGCACTGATGTTCGCCTTGGAAAACGGCATATTCGAATAATGATATAATCCCCGTCCGCCGCCCGTATGGGTCGTGCGTAAATGCCATCCTCAGAGAGAGGTGCCTCGGCTGCAAGCACCTTGTTGACAGTTTCGTACGTGACAGCGGAATGAAGCAGGGGCGCCCCTGCCGTGGCGTGATACGGCACAAGAGGAGGGCAGATGCCCTCGAAGAAGGGTGGCACCACGAAGTAACTTCGTCCCTTCGCATGATGCGAAGAGATGAAGTCTATTTTTTATATAGAAAGGAAATCATTATGGCTAACATTACCGCACCCCGTGGCACGCAGGACGTGCTGGCTCACGATGTGTATAAGTGGCAAACGCTGGAGGAAAAACTAAGAACACTCGCCTCCCGCTTCGGCTTCTTCGAAACCCGCTTCCCCACCTTTGAACATACCGAACTGTTCTCCCGTGGCGTGGGTGAAACCACCGACGTGGTCCAGAAAGAAATGTATACCTTTGAGGACAAAGGCGGCCGCAGCATCACTCTGCGCCCCGAAGGCACCGCCTCGGTCGTGCGCAGTGTGCTCGAACACGGCCTCTACGGCGGCGCTCTGCCCCTCAAACTTTTCTACATCATCCCCTGCTTCCGCTATGAAAAGCCGCAGGCGGGTCGGCTTCGTGAGTTCCACCAGTTCGGCGTGGAACTCTTCGGCGCCTACGGCCCGCAGGCCGATATTGAGGTCATTGCGCTGGGTAACGCCATCTTTAAGATGCTCGGCATCCGGAACATCTCGCTGGCCATCAACTCCATCGGCTGTAAGCATTGCCGTGCTACCTATCGTAAAGCTTTACTGGAATATTACAGCCAGTATAAGGATCAGTTGTGCGGCACCTGCCTTGGGCGTCTGGAGAAGAACCCCATGCGCCTGCTCGATTGCAAGAGCCCCGTCTGTTCTTCCTTTAAGGCCGATGCACCGAGTATTCTCGACTATCTGTGCGGTGAGTGCAAGGATCATTTTGAGCAGGTCAAAGCCGGACTGGACACCTTGGGTATCGACTATACCGTCGATTCGGGCATTGTCCGTGGCTTGGATTATTATAACCGCACCGTGTTTGAATTTTTGTCGGGCGAGATCGGCGCGCAGAGTGCCGTATTGGCCGGCGGCCGTTATGACGGCTTGGCCGAAGACCTCGGCGGCGCACCCTTGGCGGGTCTTGGTTTTGCCATGGGTCTGGAACGATTGCTGCTCTTAATGGAGAATACCGGCAACGCCTTCCCTGCCCCTGCGGGGCCCGATCTGTATATTGCGGCGCTGGGTGATGCCGCTAAAGCCTTTGCGGCCAAGACGGCGAACGATCTGCGTGGCGCCGGCAAAACGGTGCTGACCGATCTGTGCGAGCGTTCCCTCAAGGCCCAGATGAAATATGCGGGCAAGATGGGTTGTAAAAAGGTATTGATCGTTGGCGATGATGAGTTGGCCAGCGGGCAGATGACTTTGAAGAATATGGAAAACGGGGAGCAGACCACCGTCACTCCCGATACATTGGAAAAGGAGTTATAATCATGGCTGATTCTTTTGTTGGAGTAAAGAGAACCGATTATTGCGGCACCCTGCGCCGTACCGATGCCGGCCGAGAGGTTACTCTCTGTGGCTGGGTCAGCACCGTGCGCAAACTGGGCGCTCTGACCTTTATTAAATTGCGTGACCGTTCGGGCGAAATTCAGCTCAGTTTTGATGAGTCCAAGAACAAGGAACTGCACGATCAGGCCGCCGTGCTGCGCGGCGAATACGTCGTAGCCGTCACCGGCAAGGTC
>JAZKZU010000032.1:0-1729 GCA_045612825.1 Eubacteriales bacterium | reverse complement strand
GGTGTTCGGCGGTGCCTTCTTCCTGTCGGGCGGTGCGGTTGTGTTTTTGGTATCGGTCATGGCGGGTACGAACTGGTCGGCGGATATCATGATGCAGATGCTCATTTTCTCAGCCTTTATCTGTTTGTTGTTCGTGCTTCGTGCCTTTGTCGAGCCTGAGAATCAGGAATGGCAGGCCGAGAGTGCGGGCTATCGCGCGGCCATGGAAAAGGTAATCTCGTACATCTTAATCCCGCTGGTCCTTTGCTATTTCGTCGTGGAATTGTTGCTGATCGTGCGGGCATTGATTTACGATCATTGGCCCGATGCGCACGATACCTTTTTGCGAATTGCCATTTTGCTGGGGCTGGGTTGCCTGATCTATCTGCTGTGCCATCAGTTCCGTAATTTTCTATGTCGGTTTTACCGCATCTTCTTCCCCTGTGCCGGCTTGCTGGTACTGGGCGTTGGCGTGTGGCGGCTGATACGGCTGATGTTGCAGTACGGGATGTCGGAGAATCGGTACGGCGTGCTTCTTGGCTCAGTAGTTTTTGCCGTTTTTCTGCTGATTATGTTGGTAGATTCTCGGGACAAGAGCCGCTTGGCCGCTCTGGTCGTATCGGCGGCGCTGGTAATTTCGGTGTTGCCCTATGTCAATTATCATACCGTTTCGGCTTACTCCCAGATGATACGGGCGCAGGCCATCCTAAACCGTTACGGGATGCTGACCGAGACGGGCATCAAGCCGCCGCAGAACATGAGCGAAAGTGATCGGCTGGAATTGTCACGGGCGGTGCAGTATCTGCATGATGAGAAGGAAACGGCCATGGCCAAGTGGCTTCCCATCCATTTTGATTTTTACAAAGATTTTTCTTCGGTCTTCGGCGTAGCGGGCGAGTTCGACACGGTGGGGCAAAGCACCATTGTGGCGAAAACCTACATGGGCCTGCTTGACGAAAAATATTATCACACCGAAGGGTATGATCTGGTACTGACCAACTACACGACCTATAACCTGTTCAACTTTACGGCGCAGGAGATCGTGGGCGTGAAAGGGACGTATACGGTGCGGTTTTCTCAGGTTGCGGGCGACAGTCTGGTGGCGGTCGTAGCTCGTGACGGGGAAACGCTGGCCGAGGTCGACGTGACCGACCGGTTATTGGAAACGGCTAAATATCTGGGCGAGCATATTTCGAATGAAAACGAATCGGTCGCGATGCCACTGGAGCAGATGACGGTGCAGTTTGAAACCGATGCGGTGCGTGTGCGTGTCGTATTAAAAAGTGTTTCGGTAACGGCAGACAGAATTTCCCGTGGATTGTCTACCGCTCTTACTGATATAATACTCATAGATGAAAAATAGGAGGAAAGATACATGAGTAACGAATTTGGAAACGATATTATCGGACTGGTGGACGAGGAAGGGAACGAGGCCAGCTACGAGATGATCGATGCGCTGGAGAAGGACGGGGTGACCTATGTGGCCCTTCTTCCTTACTGCGAAGATCCCGAAGAACAGCTGGATGAGGATTATCAGGTGATGATCCTGAAGATGGTTCCCGATGAGAACGGCGAAGAAATGCTGCTCAGTTTAGACAACGAAGCCGAATTCAACGAAGTCTGGGCGGCTTTTGAAGACCGTCTGAGCGACGATTTTGAAATCGTAAGCTGAGCATGATCCTGCCCGGTTCGGGAAGCCGGCATCATGAACCTACATTTCGTTAAAGGGAGTCCGTCCGTGCAGTTGCCC
>JAZKZU010000031.1:0-1862 GCA_045612825.1 Eubacteriales bacterium | reverse complement strand
GTGGATAAGGAAACCGAGCAGAAGATCATGGTGTATGACCTTGGCGGCGGTACTTTTGACGTGTCCATTCTGGACATCGGTGACGGCGTTATCGAAGTTCTGGCCACCTCGGGTAACAACCGTCTGGGCGGCGACGACTTCGACGAGCGTATCGTCAACTGGATGGTCGAGGAGTTCCAGAAGGAGAACGGTATCGACCTGCGCAACGACCGCATGGCCTACCAGCGTTTAAAGACTGAAGCCGAAAAGGCCAAGATTGCCCTCTCCGGCGTAGCTTCCACCAATATTAATATGCCGTATATCACCGCCGATGCTACCGGTCCTAAGCATCTGGATATGACTCTGACCCGTGCCAAGTTCAACGAACTGACCGCCGATCTGGTGCAGGCCACCATGGAGCCGGTCAAGCGTGCCATGAGCGATGCGGGACTCAAACCCTCTGACCTGACCAAGGTTCTCATGGTCGGTGGTTCGACCCGTATCCCCGCCGTCTATGATGCCGTTAAGGCCTTCACCGGCACCGATCCCTTCAAGGGTATCAACCCCGACGAGTGCGTAGCTATGGGCGCTGCCATTCAGGGCGGTGTTCTCGGCGGCGAAGTCAAGGGCATCGTTCTGCTCGATGTTACCCCGCTGTCCTTGGGTATCGAAACCCTCGGCGGTATCAATACCAAGCTCATCGAGCGCAACACCACCATTCCTACCAAGAAGAGCCAGATCTTCTCCACCGCTGCCGACAGCCAGACTTCCGTTGAAGTCCATGTCCTGCAGGGTGAGCGTGAAATGGCCGCTGATAATAAGACCCTCGGTCGCTTCCATCTCGACGGCATCCCCGCCGCTCCCCGTGGCGTGCCTCAGATCGAAGTTACCTTCGATATCGATGCCAACGGTATCGTAAACGTTTCGGCCAAGGATCTGGGCACCGGCAAGGAGCAGAAGATCACCATTACTGCCTCTACCAATATGAGCAAGGAAGACGTTGAGCGTGCCGTTAAGGAAGCCGAGCAGTTTGCCGAGGCCGATAAGAAGAACCGTGAAGGCGTCGAAATCCGCAATCAGGCCGAACAGCTCGTCTATCAGTCGGAAAAATCCTTGACCGAACTTGGCGACAAGGTTTCCGAGGACGAGAAGAAGGGCGTGCAGGACGAGATCGAAAAGGTTAAGGAAGCCCTCAAGGGCACCGATACCGACGCCATCAAGGCCGCTTCGGAAGAACTGTCCAAGAAATTCTACGAAATTTCGGCAAAACTCTATCAGCAGGCTCAGGCCGAGCAGCAGGCGCAGGGCGGCGCTACCACCAATGACGACGGCACCGTAAACGGTGACTACGAAGTCGTTGACGACGATAAAAAATAAGTAATATCCGAGGTTTCGCATGGCGGAAAAAAGAGATTATTACGAGGTGCTCGGCGTATCCCGATCGGCTACCGATGACGAGATACGCAGAGCCTTCCGTAAAAAAGCCAAAGATTGCCACCCCGACCTCCATCCCGGAGATGCGGAGGCAGAACAACAATTTAAGGAATTAAACGAGGCCCATGACGTCCTCTCCGATAAGGACAAACGCCAACGGTACGACCAGTTTGGCTTCGCCGGTGTTGACCCTAACTACGGCGCAGGCCAGCCGGGCGGCGGCTACGGCGGTTTTGGCGGCGGTGACTTTGGAGATATCTTCGGTGGCGGCCGTGCCCGCCGTGCCAACCCCAACGCCCCCGTAAGAGGCAAGGACATTTCCATAAACCTGTCGATCGAGTTTAACGAATCGATCACCGGTTGCAAACGCAAGATCCGTTATAAACGGGAGGAAGCCTGCTCCGATTGTAAGGGGAGCGGCTCGGCCACGGGCACCCGCCATATCTGCC
>JAZKZU010000030.1:0-1032 GCA_045612825.1 Eubacteriales bacterium | reverse complement strand
CGCTTTCCTCGATGAGGAAGTATTTGCTGTCGCCCAGAGTTTCTTCGGAAACGGGGAATTCTTCGTAGGTGTTGGGATCGCTGAAAACGTACTGGTTGCCGTCATAGTAACCGTAGATCATTTCCCGTTCTTCCAGATTGGGCTTTTCGATCTTATCGGTGGGACGGTAGGTTTTTTCCATACCGGCGCCGGTGATCATGTTTTTCATCTTGCAGCGGTAGAGGGCGGTGCCTTTTCCGGGTTTGCAGAAATCAAATTCGGTGATGATCCAGGGGGAGCCGTCAATTTCAATCTTGAGGCCTTTTTTGAGGTCGGAAGCGTTATACATTCTTTTTATCTCCTGATTATTTTCAAGTATGATTGCATAATATACACCCATATTGTCATTTTTTCAAATTATTATCTTGACTTGTAAGAGATTTGGTGATAAATTACACCAGATATACAGAATAATCCAAGCGGAGTTTTTCAAATGAAAATCATTATTGCCCCCGATTCCTTCAAGGGGGCTCTGCGTTCTCCCGGGGTGTGCGAAGCCCTCAAGGCAGGGTGGCTTTCACGGCGGAGTCAGGATGAAGTTCTGCTTTTTCCCCTTGCCGACGGCGGCGAAGGAACGCTTGCCGCCATGGTGGGCGAGGAAAACTTTGATTTTGCCATTGTCAACGGCCCGCTTGGTGCTCCCGTGAAGGCGGCACTTGGTTATCTTGCCGATACCGCAGTGATCGAGATGGCGCAGGCGGCAGGTCTTACGTTAGTGGATCCCATGTCGCTTTGTGCGAAAAATGCGACCACCTACGGC
Organism: Eubacteriales bacterium; assembly: GCA_045612825.1. Lineage (GTDB taxonomy): Bacteria > Bacillota > Clostridia > Oscillospirales > UMGS1783 > CAKSHC01. The sequence goes on along the minus strand of JAZKZU010000030.1, from coordinate 233 downwards.
GTGGGCGAGATGATCCGCCACGCACTTGACAAGGGATACCGTCGCTTTTTGTTCACGGCCGGCGGAAGTGCTACCAACGACGGTGGCACGGGTATGCTGGCGGCGCTTGGCGGCAAATTTTACGATAAGGCAGGCCACTGCTTTGTTCCCACGGGAGGCACGCTTGCTTTGATCCATCGCATCGATATTGGCGAGCTGGACGCACGTCTTGCGGAATGCCACTTCACCGTGGC
>JAZKZU010000029.1:0-29094 GCA_045612825.1 Eubacteriales bacterium | reverse complement strand
AGCGGCCGTGGCCGAAATTGGCAATATCGACGGGATTATTGCCCAGATCAAAGCTGCAACCCCCAAGAAAAAGAAAAATGCAGGCGTCATCGTCCTGCTGATTCTCGGCCTTCCCGTTTGGGGTTCGCTGCTGATTGCCGCCGCTGCCGTAGTTTTCGCTTTATACTTGTCGCTGTGGACCGTTCTGATTTCCTTCTGGGCCGTCTTTGCCGCTCTTCTCGGCAGTGCCTTGGGCGGGATCGTTGGCGGCATCATCCTGTCCTGCAGCGGAAATGTGCCCGCAGGGCTTGCGCTGATCGGCGCCGGCCTTGTCTGTGCCGGTCTTGGCATCTTCCTCTTTTACGGATGCAAAGCCGCTACGGTCGGTACGCTAAGGCTAACCAAAAAGCTGGTACGGAGGGCGGAGAAATGAATAGAAAACAATGGTTGATACTGGCCGCTGTGCTGATCGTAGTCGGCGGAATGCTGTTCGTAGGTGTCATGATGTCACAAAAATGGGATTTCCTTAATCTGCAAACCACGAAATTTGAAACCAACACCCACCAAATCCAAGGCCCTTACCATAATATATCGATAAATGTCGATACGACAAACCTAACCATTCTTCCTACCGAAGAAAGCGCCACAGCCGTGGTCTGCTTTGAGCAGGAAAAGGTCAAACATACCGTTGAGGTTAAGGACAATACGCTGACCATTCAGGTAATCGATACCCGAGCATGGTACGAACACATCCGTTTTTCCTTCCAATCTCCGCAAATAACCGTCTATCTTCCCAAGGCCACGTACGAAACGGTATCGGTTACGGCGAGTACCGCCGATATACAGGTCGAAACCCTCTCGGCCAAGGTATGTGATCTTACCCTGTCTACGGGCGATATGAACTTGACCGATATACAAGTCAAGAATATCAACGCTACCGCCACTACGGGCGACATCCATCTGAAAAACGTGATTGCCGCCCAAGAGTTTTCGGCTCAAACGGGCACGGGCGATATTTTCTTAGAGGGGTGCGACGCCGAACGGCTCAAGATAAGAACCACAACCGGCGATGTCGTCGGCCTGCTGTTGTCCCCGAAAGTCTTTGTTGCCCAAACCAATACCGGTGATGTGTCCGTTCCTCAAAGCACCGAGGGCGGTCTGTGTGAAATTCACACCGGCACGGGCGATATTGATGTGGATGTCACCACTCCCTAAGCCCTTTGGGATAATGATTCTTGGCCCGACCCCCGCTGACCTTAGCGCCACCTACGGCACAGCCGCAAACGGTAACAACCGCCCAGCCGTTGCCGCAATCGGCCGCAATCTCCTCACCCCGCAAATAGCGAAGCAGGTCAGGATGATCAAGCGATAATTCAATACGTCGGTTAAACTGCTGTCCTAACGCCATGAAAAACTGGTGATGGGGCAGCAGATAATTTTTGCGCACCTCTCCAATGGCTACGCCGCAAGAAAAGGCCGTGCAATGCTCCAACGGCAGGCTCGGCGGCGCATATACCGCATTCCCCTTATGCACCCCCAAGAGCGACATATCGATATTCTTCAATGTGTCTTTCAGAAAATCCACAACCACCGCATCCGCCTTGCCCGTTGTGCGGGAAATGGTCGGGCGGGGCAGAGAAGGAGCGGTGTCCTTCAGTACCGCCATGAACTGCCCCTCGCCCCGACTCTTGTGCGGATAGAACCGCCGCGCATGGGAAAGGGTCTGGCAATGGCAGCCGTCAAAAGCAATGCCGTCTGATGTGTGAGCGATAACGGCATCGGGCACGGGAACAAGGGTAAAGGTTGGGTGCTTTTGAAGAAAATCATCCACAACCATTTCATTTTCTTCCAAGGAAAAGGTGCAGGTCGCATAGAGGATCGTGCCGCCCGCCCGCAGGGCCAACGCCGCCTGCTCCAAAATCTCCTTTTGCCGCTCGGCACAACGGGTCACGTTCTCCTCACTCCATTGTTCTATGGCAGGGTTGTCCTTGCGGAACATCCCCTCGCCCGAACAGGGCGCATCCACGATAATGCAATCAAAGGTTTTCGGAAACCGCTGGGCCATGGCCGCCGGCTCTAAACAGGTGGTCGCCGTGCGGGTCAGCCCCAACCGCTCCACGTTCCCCGTCAGAATTTTGCAACGGGACGGAATAATTTCATTGGAAATCAACAGGCCATCGGGCCCCAGTTTGTTTTTAATTTGTCCCGACTTACCACCGGGTGCGGCGCACAGATCCAATACCCACCAGTCGGGCTGTACCGTTAAACATTCAACGGCCGCCATTGCACCGGGATCCTGCGCGTAGATCGCCCCCGCATGATGAAAGGGATGATGGCCGATGCCGTCAGTATGCAGATAAAACCCATTGGCCACATAGGGAACAGGGGTAGAACCAAAAGGATCTACCGCAAGAAAATCGGCAACCGAGATTTTGTCGGTGTTTACCCGAAAGGCTCTCTCGGCCGCTTTGTCGTAGCAGGCTAAGTACTCATCAAATTCCGCACCGAGCAAATGCTTCATGCGCTCGGTAAAAGCGGTCGGCAACTCTCTCATAGATTCATCTCCACGTGCAACATGCCCATGCCAACGGCCGTCACCGCCGCCGTCTCGGCACGCAGAATCCTCTTGCCTAAAGATAGGATTTGCCCGCCAACCTCTTTGGCTTGTAAAATCTCACGCTCATCAAAGCCGCCCTCCGGCCCAATCAGGATGCCCACCGACATCCCCGACCGAATCTGCGCCAGCGCCTCCATGGTCGCCTCCATGCCCCGTTCGTTCTCGTAAGGGACAAAAAACAAATCCATTTCCTTGGCCTTCGCTAAGGCCTGCGAGTATGACAACACCTCGGAAACGGTAGGAATCCGATTGCGCTTGCTCTGCTTGGCCGCACTCTCGGCAATGGCCTGCCAGCGCGCCTGCTTGGAACGCTTCTTCTTTTCGTCCAGCTTTACCACACAGCGGCTCATTTCTACCGGAATGATGCCGGCCACACCCAATTCCACCGTCTTTTGAATAATCAACTCCAGCTTATCCCCCTTGGGCAAGCCTTGGAACAGGTAAAAGTGAACGGGTAGTTCGGTGTTCTGCACGTTTTCTTCAATCATGCGGGCAATAACCGCATCCCCCTCCACCGTCTCCAGTTGGCACAAATGGGAAAATCCGGCGCAGCTCACTAAAAAAGTGTCGCCCGCCTGCATCCGCAACACGTGACAAATGTGGTTGTAATCATCTCCCGTAATCACAAACCGACCCTCTTGCTGCGCCGATTCCTCCACAAAAAAATTATACATAATCTACCGCCTTACTCATTCTTTTCCTATATTATACCTTCTTTTTTGCATATCGGCAACATTACAGCAAAAAAAAGACCAAAACCGACTTTATTCTTTCTCAAAAATATGGTATACTATAAGCGAAATCAAACGAAGGAGAAACGATCATGAAAAAAATTATCTGCAAAGTGGAATATGATACGGCTACCGCTACTCCCGTAGCTAAATACACCGAGGGCGCCTTTGGCGAGCCGAACGGCTTTGAGGAAACCCTCTATCAAATGCAGGATGGCAAGCTGTTCCTCTATGTCAACGGCGGCGAGAATTCTCCCTATCCGCAGGAAAACATCAAGAGAATGAGCCAAGCCAAGGCCGATGAGTGGAAACAATCCCGTAATCTGTAAAACTAAGAACTATTCCTAAATTAAAAAGCAAGCCTTGTGCTTGCTTTTTTTCGTGCCTTGTGGTACAATTCGGGCAGTATAAAAAAGGAAGAAAGAAAATGCCTAAGTATAAAAGAACAAAGCTGGCCTGCTATTCGGCCTATTTTACCATGGCATCTATTTTTGGCTTGCCGCCGGTGTTGCTGGTGCCCTTGCACGAAATGTACGGCATATCCTACACCTTGCTCGGCACGTTGGTGCTGGTCAATTTCTTCACCCAAATGGCTGTCGATCTGGCCTTTACCCTGTTCGGTAAACGCTGGCGGGTCGATCGGATTCTGTGGCTGATGCCGCTGATCACCACGGCAGGTCTGGCCCTGTATGCCCTGTTGCCGATGTGGTTTCCCGATCAGGTCTATGCGGGACTGGTGATTGGTACGGTCATTTTTTCGGTGTCGGCAGGACTGTCTGAGGTGTTGCTCAGCCCCACCATTGCCGCCATCCCGTCCGATAACCCTCAACGGGATATGAGTTTGCTCCATTCGCTTTACGCCTTTGGTGTCTTTACCGTTGTGGTGTTCAGTACGCTGTTTCTCAAAGTATTCGGCAAGGAGCATTGGCAGATTTTAACCTTGATTCTGGCCGCTTGGCCGATCGTGGCCGCCCTGTTGTTTGCCCGTTCGCCGATGCCGGATATGACCGCACCCGAAACAACAAAACGCCAAAGCACTATCAAACGCCGTGTAATCGGCTTGGCGCTATGCTTTGGCGGCATCTTCTTTGGCAGTTGCGCCGAAAACGCCATGACCAGTTGGGTGTCGGGCTTTATGGAAACGGCCCTTGGCATCGATAAGGCCTTGGGCGATGTGCTGGGTCTGGCCATGTTTGCCATTCTCTTGGGCCTGTCCCGTATCGCCTACGCCAAATTCGGCAAGAAAATTTTGCCGACTCTGCTTGTCGGCATGATCGGAGCGGTCGCCTGCTATCTGACGGTAGGGCTGATAGGAAACGTCGCCATCTCCTTCGTGGCCTGCATCCTCACCGGCGTCTTTACTTCTATGCTCTGGCCCGGTATGTTGATCGCCATGGAAGAAAACGTGGAAGGCGCAGGCGTGGTCGCCTTTGCCCTGATGGCCGTCGGCGGCGACTTGGGCGCCTCGGTCGCCCCGCAGATGATGGGCGTGGTGATCGATACGGTGGCGGCTTCCCCCATGGCGCAAACACTCAGCCAATCCACAGGCATGACGGTCGACCAGATCGGCATGAAAGCCGGAATGTTGACCAGTGCCGTCTTCCCCATATTGGGCGTTATTGTGCTATTGATTTTGATGCGATACTTCAAAAAGAACAAAGAGCAAGCGTAATGCTTGCTCTTTTTGTTGCTAAATAAAAAGAAATGTGATATAATAATCACGCTACACAGTTTAATATGACTCACAGATGGCATACTTTTGGTAAAAATGTATGCTTTGGCGATTATGCCTTCTGTGGGTATGACTGTGTAGCAACGGAGCCGGGCTGCATTTTTCGGTGTGCAGTCTTTGGCTGCACACTTTTTATTTAGGAGCACACAGCATGAAAAAGAAACACGGATGGCGTTGGTGGGATTGTATTCTTGTCGTCCTGATCTTGTTGTTATTCGTTGCCATAGGATATGGGAGCCAAGTATGCCAAAGACAAGAACAACAGATCAAGGAGTTGTCCTCAGATTTGCAGTTTGAAAAGGCACAACGGCAAATGGAACACGAATCAAAGATAAAGATTTTCGCCGATCAACTGCAAGCGCAAAGACAGTTGCAGTTCTACGAAGACTGTATAGGATTGATAGACGAATCGGATAAGCGGTATCATGCGTATGGGTGCGAGGATTTTGACGATACTTTCTTTTGGGGCTATAATGTGGAACAGCTGGAACAGATGGGGTACCGTCCCTGTTCCAAGTGTCGATAAAAAAAGGAGCAAGCGTAATGCTTGCTCCTTTTTTTGTTACTAAATAAAAAGAAATGTGATATAATAACCATGCTACACGGTTTAATATGACTCACAGATGGCATACTTTTGGTAAAAACGTATGCTTTGGCGTTTATGCCTTCTGTGGGTATGACTGTGTTACGCCACTGAGCGTGCATAATTTATTGATCGAAAGATCGTGTTGATCGCATAATTCCAAGATCCGATCTCTGACCGCTTCACCTATGGTCATGGGTATCACCTCTTTTCTAATAAAAGAATACCCATTTCCTCTTGCAAAACTTACCCCTTTAAGTTAAAATAAACTCAAATGGGGTAAAAAGTAGCTTGTATGAGAAAAAAGGGAGAGAGTATAATGACAGGCACATATTATTCGGTAACAAGCAAAACAAGAGCATATATTGGATATACGTGTTCTTCTTGTGAATATCCTATGGTTAGGATGGTTGAAGTTACAGGTAAAGGAGTGGGGAGAACAGAAAGAGAGGCAGAAGAAAAAGCGCAAAAAAACACAATTGACAAATTACAAGATTTTTGCAAGCAACCTACGCAAATAAAGGCAATGCGGATTTTTGATAGTTATTACGAGTATTGTCCATTGTGCAAACAAAAGGAAAAATGGGAAAAAGAAAATGGCATGAAAAAACACAGAGTGCAATATTTTTTTTCTTCTGATGAAGCCCTTGCATGGAGCGAAGTATGCATTGATGAAATAATAGATAATATAAATGAAATACGCAAACATCCAGAACTTGTATTGGCGGCAAAAAAGGCATTGACAAAAAACAATATAGACATAGATCAACTACAGCATGATTTAAAAAAAAGCAAAAACAATATATTGTTTCAGAAACTAACAGAAGAATATAATCAATTATTAAATATGCGAGAACAATTAGGCATATTCGACTTTAAAGCAAAAAAGGAAGCGGATCGGCGTATTCAAGAAATAAAAAAGAAAAAAGATGAAGCAGGGCTCGCATACGACAAGGAAAAAAAGGAAATATCAAAGAAAATATTGCAAAAGGAAATAGAGTTATTTGATGCAAAATATATTGCGTATGGCTGTACAGGTGCAATACAATACAAAGAGAAAAACAATATAAGGGCATTTTTCCCAGAAGAATACGAAATTATAAATGAAGACCTAGAGACATACCGTGATCAAGCGATTATTCAAATCGAACACAACAAGGATTTAGGGAAAAAGAGAAATGCAAAGCAGGATGAACAAGAAGAAAATGAGAAAGAAAAACAACTTAATGAAGAGAAGCAGAGCATTTTCTGTAGAAAATGCGGAGAAAAATTACCTGGAGATAGCAGATTCTGTAATAAGTGTGGAACTGAAATAAGGAAGGGATAATAATGGGAAGAATATGGTATGACATAACAAATCAAGACCCAGAAATAGCGCGAGAGAAAGCAAATTTTTGGAATATTATATCAGTAGTAATTCTTTTTTTCGGAATAGCTTCTGTGATTTACTTTCTTGGCGGAATAGCAAGTTTGTATGAAAATGGGGAGTGGCGCGACTTTATAATTTCATCTGTGCTATCATTTTTAGTGACAATATTTATTTATATAAGAGCAACATGGAAGACATGGGAACAAGGCGATATTCTAAAGTTTTTCATAGGAATGACGGGCGGATATCTAACTACAGTGTTTATTGTAGGAATTATAGTTTTTATTGAAAACAAGGAAAATAAGATAGGCCTGTTTATTTTTCTCATAATTATGACACAAATAGCGACAATTTTTACAATTTATAGACTAAATGGCAGGAAGGTAAAAAAGCTTCGAATAAAAGGCGATTTAGGGGCAAGAGAATATTTCAAAAATGAAACAGCAAAAGTGGAACAACTCCAGACTAGAAAAGAAGAGATATATTGTCGGTTTTGTGGAGAGAAAATCCCAGCAGACAGTTTATATTGCCAGAAGTGTGGACGAAACATAATGAAATGAGAGGGAAAAACATGTTACCAAAAAATGCGTGGAAGGAAACAGCTATTGGAGTGCTGGCAAACATAAGTGTAGACTCTGTTTTTCCAGAGGATAGAGAGGACATTATTAAATTGCAGGCATTATATCGCATATGGTTGAGAAATCAACTTTGTTGTGATGAGATAGTAGAACTTCTATATAGAGAGAGAATAAACAACCAGCAAGATGAGAATGAAACTACATATAGAGAGCTGTTAAAAGAGTTTTTGGAAAAAACGGCGCAGATAGGGAAAATGGTTGAAGACATTTCCGAGAAGGAACAATGGAAACACTATGTGGTGCGAGAAATTTCTCTATTAAATCAAGAAGATAATAATTCTCAATTGCAGATTCCCATTGAGGTCATAATGGCATATATGCAGTTGAAAGAAAAAAAGGCAGAAAAGGAAGAAGAATATCAAAAGATACAAGAAGAAATGATTAGTCAAGGTGAGGATAAACTTGTTCCTGCAGTTAATGCTCGCTTTGATTGGCACTGTGAGTCGTGCGGACAAATAAATGAAGCAACAAGAATGCTTTGTTTTGATTGTGGAGCCCAAAGGAATATTGAATTTTTAACAATTGGAGAATTGCATAAGAAGAAGAGAGAGGAATTAGAGCAAATTTATAGGGAAATAGATCAGATGCAGAAGGAGATACCGGATAAGGAAGCAATAAAAAAATATCCGCTAAATGACGGGAGAAGAAAAGATTATCGAGGACAATGGCATTGCATATATTGCGGCAACATCAACACAAGATATGAAAATGTTTGCCATAGTTGTGGGAAGAAGAAGATATAGCAAAAGGAGCAAGCGTAATGCTTGCTCCTTATTTTGTTACTCGGTTCGTAGCGCCACAACAGGGTCTTTGCGGGCGGCACTGCGGGAGGGAATGATGCCCGATAGCAGGGTCAGCCCCATGCTGATCAGGATCAGAACAGCCGCCACCGGAATCGGCAGAGCGGCTCGCAAATTGGGAATACCCGTCAGCGCTTGGATGATGGCATTGATGGGTAGGCACAGCAGATAGGTCAACCCCACGCCAACCAGCCCCGAAGTAAAGCCGATGATCATGGTCTCCGCATTGAACATGCTCGATACGTTACGCTTGCTGGCGCCAATGGCCCGCAGAATACCGATCTCCTTGGTGCGCTCCTGTACCGAAATCAAGGTGATTACCCCAATCATAATGGAGGATACCACCAGCGAAATGGCCACAAACGCAATGAGAATATAGGTGATGGCATCAATAATGGTGGTGATCGAACTCATCATAATGCCCACGTAGTCGGTGTAGTGTACCTGCTGCAACTCCTCACGACTCTCGTTATAGCGGGCAATTACCGCTTCCACCGTATCTTTGTTCTCAAAGGAGGAGGCGTAAAGATTGACTGTGGCCGGCGAATTGAGATCAACGTAACCCAGTTCAATCAGATTGGCCTCTAACGAGGACTCGGAAAATTCCAGAATCTCATCGTAGTAGAGAGCGCATTGCTCGGTCGTATAGTTCGGAAGAGCCGCATCCAGCTGAGCCGCCAGCATGGGTGCAGGAACGTTGGCCATCTGCGCCTGTACCTGCGCCGCCATCTGCATGCGCACCTGCGCTTCGATCATTTCCCGCATCAGTTCTTCCAAATCCTCGTCGCTCATGTCGGTAATGTACTCTTCCAGCTCCGATTCCTTCATGCCCATCTGGGAAGTCAGCGCCGACTGAATCGCCTGCTCACGGGCGGCACGGTCCATGGCCGAGAGCGATTGATCAACGGACGCCTGCAACTGCTCGGCAGAGGGAACGCTCATAATGTCAATAAAGGCCTTGGCCTTGCCTGCCGTGTCCAGTCCGGCCAAATGCTCCCGCAACGCCGCCTCCTTGGTCGCATCATCCAGCGTGCCCGTGTTTTCATTGAAGGGCAGCCCCGAAAAGACATCGGTGCGGGTATCGGCCAACTGCGCCTGCACGGCAGGGGAGTCAGAGGCGTGATTCATAATGTACTCGGTCAGCGCCTTAGTATAGGCAATCGAACCGCTCAGCATGGTCGAGGAGGCATCCTCAGTAGGACGAATAATGCCCGAAATCTTAAGGGTCAGCGCATTATCATAGAGATAACGCAAGCCGGCATCGGTCTGCCGTAAATCGGTGTATAACCCCGTGCCCTCATCCAAGGTGTAGCAGTCGGAATTGAGCACCACACGGAAATCCATCTCCCGAATCTTCTCATATGGCCACTTTTGCAGGGTGGAGGTCAGCGGCTTCTTGTTGAGCACCGAATCAAAAACCGAATCCACCTCTTCCTTGGTCATAAGCCCTAAGGCGTAAAGGGTCATGTCATCCAGTTCATTGTTCTCATCCAGCACCAGCACAATCTCGTTGTAACTGGTCGGCCACTCGCCGTACACCACCTCGTACTGATTTTTGAGTACGGGGTTAATCAAGTCACCATTCTTGGCGGACAGCATCTCCGTCCAAAGAATGGTGGAACTCATGGCAGGATTGAGCGACATCATCGATTCACTCATCATGCCCGTCTCCTCACCAAAACTCATCATGTTGGTCAGGTCCATACCAAAATGCTCGTAAAGGGCATCGGTTAATAACTGCTGGGTGTCGGAATACACAATCGTACCGTCCGGACACTTGGTGTAAACCAAAAGTTCAGGATCATAAGTGTACTGCACACCCGTCAACGCCCCTTGCAGTTCACTGTCGGGCAAAGCCAACTCGGCATCAATAAACGCCTTAAAAGATTCCAGATCGTTCTCGGTAGCCTCCATGTTGTTAAGGGCGTTGATCATATCGAAAAGTACCGGCTGGGAGTATATGGCGTCCTTGTCATGCTCCTGCGCCGAGGTGGCCGCCCCCATAAAGGTCTGCATAAGCGTACCCAGATCCACCGTCGTCGCCTCAATGGTAAGCGGGTAGGAAGAAAGGGTGTCCTCCTGGATCTGATTGATGTAGGCGGTCATGCCTTGGGATACGGCATAAATGAGCGCAATCCCGATAATGCCGATGCTGCCGGCAAACGAGGTCAGCACCGTCCGTCCCTTTTTGGTAAACAGGTTGGTCAGCGATAATCCGAACGAAGTAAAGAAGGACATCGACGGCTTCTTTTGACTCTTTTTGCGTCGAGGCATGGGAGCGCTCGGTTGCTCCTCGTCGGCGGAAAGGGGGTTCGAGTCGGCCGTGATCACGCCGTCCAGCATACGGATGATACGGGTCGAATAGGCTTGCGCCAACTCAGGATTGTGGGTGACCATGATCACCAGCTTTTCTTTGGCAATCTCTTTGAGCAGTTCCATCACCTGCACGCTCGTCTCGGTGTCCAGCGCACCCGTCGGCTCATCGGCCAGAATAATATCGGGGTCGTTAACCAGCGCACGGGCAATGGCCACACGCTGCATCTGCCCGCCCGACATTTCGCCCGGCTTCTTTTTAAGTTGATCGCCCAAACCTACCGCAATCAACGCCTTGGTGGCACGGGCACGGCGCTCACTCGCCTTAACACCCGATAACGTCAGCGCCAGCTCCACGTTTTTGAGCACCGTCTGATGGGGGATGAGGTTGTAGGACTGAAAAACAAAACCAATGGAATGGTTGCGATAAGCGTCCCAATCCCGATCCTTATAGTCCTTGGTAGAGGTACCGTTGATGATCAGATCGCCGTCGGTGTATCCGTCCAAACCGCCGATAATGTTGAGCATCGTCGTCTTGCCGCACCCCGACGGACCGAGAATGGAAACAAATTCATTTTTACGAAACGAGAGGGAAATCCCTTTGAGGGCATGAACCGAATTTTCGCCCGCCTCGTATACTTTCTTAATGTTTTTTAACTGTAACATACCATTCATCCTTTCTGCTACTATTATAATATAAGAAAAGGGTTGAGTAAATCAACAGATTATGAACGATTGGAAAAAATTTAATCAAGCTTGCAAGAAAAGGTTGCAACGGGAAAGACTATGATGTATAATAAAGTGTTCTTAGATAACACATATATTCCAAAGAAATCGAGGGATCTGTATGGAAGAAAAAATGAGAAGAGTAGGCACCGTGTCCCGTGGCATCCGCTGCCCGATCATCCGTGAGGGTGACGATCTGGCGGCTATCGTGGCCGATAGCGTGTTGGCCGCCGCCGAGAGCGAAGGCTTCGCTATGCGTGACCGTGATGTCATCTCCATTACCGAATCCATCGTCGCCCGTGCGCAGGGCAACTATGCCGGCGTGGACGATATTGCTACCGATGTGAAAAACAAACTCGGCGGAGGCACCGTTGGTGTGCTGTTCCCCATTTTGTCCCGCAACCGTTTTGCCATCTGTCTGCGCGGTATTGCTAAGGGCGCATCCAAGATCGTGTTGCAACTGAGCTACCCGTCCGATGAAGTGGGCAACTCGCTGGCCACCTATGATCTGATCGATGCTGCCGGTATCAATCCCTATACCGATGTCCTCTCGCTCGAGCGCTACCGTGAAGTTTTCGGCGTGCAGAAACTGGAGTTCACCGGCGTGGATTATGTCGAGTACTACGGCAACCTCATTCGGGAAATGGGCGCCGAGGTAGAGATCATCTTTGCCAACCAGCCTAAGGCCATCCTCGATTATACCGATACCGTGCTCACCTGCGATATCCATACCCGTGTCCGCACCAAGCGTCTGCTCAAGGAAGCCGGCGCCAAGGTCGTTTACGGTCTGGATGAAATTCTCAATGCTCCCGTCAACGGTTCGGGTTGCAACGAGAAATACGGTCTGCTCGGCTCGAATAAATCCACCGAAGATAAGGTGAAACTCTTCCCCCGTGAGTGTAAGGGTCTGGTGCTCGACATTCAGAAGAAGATTTACGACGCCACCGGCAAGCACGTCGAAGTCATGGTGTATGGCGACGGCGCCTTCAAAGATCCGCAGGGTAAGATTTGGGAATTGGCCGATCCGGTCGTTTCTGCCGCCTTTACCGATGGCCTGATCGGTACACCCAACGAGTTGAAACTCAAGTACTTGGCCGATAACGATTTCAAGGATCTGTCGGGCGAGGAACTTAAAAAAGCCATTTCCGAATCCATCAAGGCTAAGGACGGCAACCTCAAAGGCAACATGGCGGCGCAGGGTACCACCCCCCGTCAGCTGACCGATCTGATCGGTTCTCTGTGCGACCTCACCAGCGGTTCGGGCGATAAGGGTACTCCCGTTGTCCTCGTACAAGGCTATTTCGACAACTATACCAACTAAACCCTATCAAATCCCCGAAAGTATGGCTTTTGGGGATTTTTGATAATAATTACTGTTTTGGAGTTATGATGAATCAAGAGTTATTTTCCTATATTAAGGCTTGCCCCACTGCCTATCATGCGGCCGCCTTTGCCCGTAAAGCGTTGCTTGCGGCAGGGTTTGCCCAACTGCATGAGGCTGAGGAATGGAAGATAGAACAAGGCGGGCGGTATTTTGTCATGCGTGGCGGTTCGGCGCTGATTGCCTTTGTGGCAGGGGGCGACGGGTATCGGATTACCGCATCGCATGGTGATAGTCCGGCCTTAGCCGTCAAATGGCACAAAGAGAATTTGGCCGTCGAGGTGTACGGAGGGATGATCATGAACAGTTGGATGGATCGCCCCCTGTCTTGCGCCGGTCAGGTTACCCTGCGCACCGAGCAGGGATTGGAAACCCGTCTGGTTGATCTGCAGGAGTCGGTAGCCGTCATCCCTCATGTGGCCATCCATCTGGATCGTGGCGTGAATGAGGGGGAAAAGATCAATCCGTCTGTCGATCTGCAGCCGCTGGGCGCTTCGCTTGCCGAGCGCATCGAGGGCGATGTGGTCGATGTCGATTTGATTTTGTATAACCCGCAGGACGGGCAGGTGATCGGGGATATGATCACTGCGCCCAGACTCGATGATCTGCAGTGCGCCTTCGCTTCCCTTACCGCCTTTTTGGCCGAGCCTCATGCGGGCAATGTCTATGCCCTGTTTGATAACGAAGAGGTAGGAAGCATGACACGGCAGGGCGCCGCTTCCGACTTTCTGGCAAGCGTACTGGATCGTCTGGGCGACCGCTTTCGTAAATTGGCCAAGAGTTTTCTGGTCAGTTGCGATAATGCCCATGCCACCCACCCCAATCATAAGGAAAAGGTGGACGATGGCCGTCCCGTTACCCTCAACGGCGGCGTGGTCATCAAACATAACGCCAACCGCAAGTATACCACCGAAGGCGTCACCTCGGCTATCTTCGAGGAGATTTGCAACAAAGCGGGCGTGCCCGTTCAGCATTATTATAACCGCCCCGATCAGGCGGGCGGCTCAACCTTAGGCGCGATCCTGTCCAATCAGGTATCGGTGCCGATGGTGGATATCGGTTGCCCCCAGTTGGCCATGCACTCCTGTCTGGAAACCTCGGGCGCACAGGCCACCGAGCAGATGGTCAAGGCACTGACGGCATTTTATCGTGACAAGGAGAACAACTATGCTGGTATTTGAAAACGATTATTCGGAAGGTTGCCATCCCCGCATCCTGGAGCGGCTGGTGCAAACTAATTTTGATAAGCAGGTCGGCTATGGGTTTGACGAGTATTGCGACTCGGCCAAAGAAAAAATCGCCGCCGCCTGCCAAAAAGACGTGGACGTGTGGTTCCTGTCGGGCGGCACGCAAACCAACCGCATTGTCATATCGAATATGATCGATGCGTACCAATCGGTAGTAGCGGCCGATACGGGTCATATCAATGTGCATGAGGCGGCGGCCATCGAAAGCGCCGGCCGCAAGGTGCAGTTGTTGCCCCATGTGGACGGAAAACTGCAGGCCGAAATCCTGAAACGAATGCTGGTCGACTTTTATGCCGACGATCATCACGACCATTGCCCCTTCCCCGGCATGGTATACATATCCCATCCCACCGAGTACGGCACCCTCTATTCCAAAGCGGAGTTGACGGCGCTGGCCGAGGTCTGTCGGGAATACGATATGCCCCTGTATATGGACGGCGCGCGGCTGGGCTACGCCCTTGCCTGCCCCGACTCCGACCTGACCCTGCCCGAAATTGCCGAGCTTTGCGACGTGTTTTACATCGGCGGCACCAAGGTGGGCGCCCTGTGCGGCGAGGCGCTGGTCTTTACCAAAAATAATACTCCTTCTCACTTTTTGGCGAGAGTCAAGCAGCAAGGGGGGTTGTTGGCCAAGGGTCGTCTGCTGGGCATCCAGTTTGATGCGCTGTTTACCGATGGGCTGTATGAGAAGTTAGGGGCTCACGCCATCGCCATGGCAATCAAATTACGGGGCATTTTTGAGCAAAAAGGGTACGAATTTCATCTGAATTCGCCCACAAATCAACTGTTTGTGGTGCTGGAAAATGAAAAAATGGAGCAATTACGCCCCTTTGTACGCTTTAGTTTTTGGGAAAAACGGGGAGAAACCCACTCGGTTGTGCGCTTTGCCACCAGCTGGGCCACCCTCGAATCGGATATCGATGAATTAGCAAAATTATTATAAAAAGGAGAAAGCAAGATGGGATTTTTAAGCGGAAAGACGGTTATCATTACCGGTGGCGGCCGTGCCGTGCTGGCCAACGGCAAAGCGGGCAGTATCGGTTACGGCATTGCAACGGCCTATGCCAAAGAGGGCGCAAACATCGTCATTACCGGCCGTAACGTTAAGAAGTTAGAGGAAGCCAAGGAAGAACTGGAGCGTTTGTACGGAGTGAAGGTATTGCCGGTGCAGGCCGATATCTCTGCCGGTGCCGACAATGCGGCCATTGCCGCCGATGTAGTGGCAAAAACGGTAGAAGCTTTCGGCGGTGTGGATGTGCTGATCAACAATGCGCAGGCCTCGGCTTCGGGCGTGACCATTGCTGACCAGACGGTGGAGCAGTTTGATCTGGCCATCTATTCGGGCCTGTATGCCACCTTCCATTATATGCAGGCTTGCTATCCCTACTTAAAGGAGAGCAAGGGTACGGTGATTAACTTCGCCTCGGGCGCAGGCCTGTTCGGCAACTACGGCCAGTGCTCCTATGCTGCTGCAAAGGAGGGCATCCGTGGCATGACCCGTGTCGCCGCTTCCGAATGGAGCAAGGACGGTATCAATGTTAATGTGATTTGCCCGCTGGCCTGGACGGCACAGCTGGAGAACTTCAAGAACGCTTATCCCGAAGCCTTTGATAAGAACGTGCACACCCCGCCGATGGGCTATTTCGGTGATCCCGAAACCGATATCGGCCGTGCCTGCGTCAGCTTAGCGCATCCCGACTTTAAGTATATGACGGGTGAAACCCTGGCCTTTGAGGGTGGCTTGGGTCTTCGTCCGTAACGGAATCGATATAAAGAGGATAGCATGGAATTTTGTCGATTAACAAAAGAAGAATATCGCACCTTTTATAATGCGTGCCCGCAGGCATCCTTTATGCAGTCGGTGCAGATGGCGCAGATGAAAGAGGAAACGGGAAGCCGTATCCATTTTGTAGGCGTTAAGCAGGGCGAGCAGGTCGTGGCGGGCGCTATGATACAGGAAGAACGCATCCAGATGGGGTTGCGCCGCTTTTATGCGCCTCGTGGCTTGCTGGTGGATTATCACGATAAGCAATTGCTTGCCTTTTTTGTGGAAAACCTGAAGCGGTATATCCGCAAGCAGGGCGGCCTGATGTTGATTATCGATCCCAATGTGGTATATCGGGTACGCACCTCGGAGGGTGAGATCATTGCTGATGAGCCGACCGACGATCAAACGGTGCAAAACCTGCAGGAACTGGGCTTTGTGCATCACGGCTTTAACACTTATCTGGATGCCATGCAGGTGCGCTGGTGCTGCCGCCTGCCGCTCGATGCTCCGTATGAGGAGAAAAAGGCGGCCTTTTCCAAGCAGACCCGCAAGAATATCAATACCTGTATCAAAAAGGGATTGATGGTGCGGGAGGGCACGATGGAAGACGTGGCCGTGATGGCCGAGATTTTCGATGATACCGCCCGTCGGCGTGACTTCCTGTGTCGGGGGCTGGACTATTATCAGCGCATGTATCGGCACATGAGCGATCTCATGACCATCTACATTGCCTATCTGGAGCCATCCGCCTATCTCTCCCATGCCAAACAGTTGCTGGATGATGCCCAAAAGAATCACACGGCAACACAGGAAAAGATAGAAAAACATGGGCAGACCGATAAGTTAGAGCGTATGCTCAAAGAGGCAACCGAACAGATCGAAAAATATCGATATGAGGTAGAAAAGGCAGAAGCATTTGCTCGGGAGTATCCCAACGGGAAGAATGTGGGATGCCTGCTGTCGCTGAGAAGCGGGCGAGAATACCTGACCTTCCTAAGCGGTGTCCTGCAGGACTATCGCAGTTTTAACCCGAAATATTTAATGTATGAGCATCATATTCAGGAAGCCTATAAAGAGGGGTTTGATTACTGTAATTTCTACGGTATTACCGGTGACTTTCGTCCCGAAAACCCGCTCTACGGCGTTTTTGAATTCAAGAAAGGCTTTAAGGGGAACGTGACCGAATATGTAGGGCAATTTGAATTGCCGATCGGCCGATTCTATCCGATTTATACCTTATTGAAAAAGATAAAACGGCTTGGGCAGATAAAGAAAACCCGCATCCAAACGGATGCGGGTTCTTTTATTGGTTAGGCACAACATAGTTTTCTTTTTCGGCGATCTCCCGCCCTTGTGCAGAAGCGATCCAATCATATAGGATGCGTGTGCGGGAATTTCTCGGGGTATCGGATCGAATCACGGCATAGAAGGCATTGGAGAGGGGATACTCACCCGAAGCTATGGTATCATTGGAGGGCATTACCCCGTCAACCGCCAGTAGCTTGCTGGTTTCCAAGGTGGAGGCTTCCATATTCGTCAGGTAGTAATAGACGGTGTAACCCAGCGCTTCATCGGTGCCTTGATAGGTGGCAATAGCATCGAGCAGGCCGATCATGGATCCAACGATGTATTCCTTTTTAATAGCATCATAATTTTTCAGATCAAAGAAGAGATCAAAGAGGGTGTGGGAGCCGCTGTCGGTATTGCGCACATAGGCGGCAATCTTCTTGTCGGGACCGCCGACTTGTGACCAGTTGGTGATCTCACCGTTATAGATGGCGGGGATTTGCTCGCTGGTCAGCCCTTGGGTCGGATTATTCTTGCCGGTGATGAAGACCAACGCATCAATGCCGATGGGAACCATTTCCCACGTTACCCCTTTTTCCTCGGCATAGGCTTTGGCTTGTTCGGACGGCTCGTAGGCCAGAATAATATCAAAAGTCTCGTCCACCAAGGCATTATAATTATCGGTAGTGGAGCCTTCAAAGGTCAGCAGAGAGGAGGCGGTATCACGGTCGATATCAAGGGCGTGTGCGGTAAGCGCCTCGCCCAGCGGCAAGGCCGCCAAGGAGCCGCCCATCTTGGGATAGGTCTCAACGGTGAAGCTTGGTTTGGCGCAAGCGCCAAGAGATACGAGAAGAACCAGACAGAGGGTAAGAGCGGTAATCTTTTTCATGGGAAACTCCTTTCTTAATCCACATTCAGACGAATACGAATCATTTCTTCTCCCTTGTGTAAGGTGCTGCTGATGCCGTCTTTTATCGTAGCAACGGTAGTTGCGCCGCAGAGCGCCACATCATCAAACTCGGTGGTCGTATCTTCCGAAGCATCATAGATGTATTTGGCATTAAGGCCTTCCTCGTCATAACGGGATAAGGTGAAGATGTCATCATAAAGCCAGTTAATGCTCGTATCTTCAGGAAGTTTTGCATATTGATCGGTTTGCCGCAGGTAGAGGAACGGTTGAGAAGGCATATCGGGATCGGTAGGGTGGAACCATCCGCAGATATACGATTCGGTCAGTAACGTCGGTGACAGGGTAACACCATCGGGAAAGGTGATGGTGGTGATCGGCTCGCCATCTAACGTAAAGAAGCAGGCTGTGTTTTGCAGGCGGGAATTATGAACAAACACATACGGGTGGTCCGCCAACCCGGTACGAATCTTGGATTTAACGGTTGCATTTTTGCCGCAACCGGGACATTTGCCGTAAAAATTCCCCGAAGGATAGCGGGATGACCATTGCGGCAAGACAAAGCCGTGATAAGTTTGGAGTTCCTTATCCAAAAATTCAAAATTCATGGTAGAAATATTTAACTGCAGATATTCGCCGTTTACGCGGATGGCAGGCGTGCCGTCAAGAACACGGCAAAACCGTCCGTCGTTGCGGATCAGAACATAGTTTTCTTTTCCCAGTCCGTTGTATGAGATTTCAGGGTCGGGGTAGATATCCGATTCAACCATAATATAAAACAGATAGTCGCCCAGCGTAACGCATCCGTAGTAATGGTAGACGGGATCACAGACAATGCCGCCGTCAGCCGTGCATAGCCCGTACAAATAAGTGTTACCGGCATAAGAGCCGAAATCCAACGAATTGCCAATAAAGGGATAAACCTCGCCGTAAGCATCGGAAGGAATAAAAGCATCCACATAGTCCGGATAAAATCGATAATAACTCTCAGAATTATCGACATACGGCCCAATATCCTTGATTTCGGGTACTGAAAAGGGTTTTGGGGCACAGGATGTAAGCAATAGCACAGCAAGAAGGGCCACAATTAACCGTTTCATCGTATTCCTCCTTTGGTCTTTATAATTCCAATATAGCACAAAAGGGAAAATCTGTCAAGTAGAGCTATTGGGTTTGACAGAGGGGCAGGCGGGTGTCCATTTCGATGATGGCGGTGCTTTGCCCGTTGGGCACGGGCGGAAGTTCGGCGAAAAAGGAGAAATCGCTATCGGGCGCCATTGATTGAATGTGGGTGATGACCTGTCCCGTTACGGCGGCAACGGTACGCAACTGCGTATCGTAATTATGCCCTTGCACTTGCAGTAAGCGTTTGCCGGCGGCAGGGATAGCCACGATCTCGCTATGTAAAAATACCCGATGGGTTGAGTTCTGGAAAGAGGAAAGGGCGTTCATATCGTGGGCCAGTTTTATCCAAACATCGCCCGCCAGCAAAGAGGGAGTAAGGTCGGCATGGTGACGGATCAGAAAACTGCCGCCCGCTTCGTCGGGCAGGGCGGTTTTCAGCGTAGTTTTGAGAGCGGTGCGGAAAATGAGGGGGTTGGGGGTGCATACCCGATGGCCGAGTTTAACCTTAACGGCCAGATCCAGTTTCCCCTTTTTGATTTGTGCGGCCATTTGGCGCATGGGAAGATCCTGTCCGTCCCTGTGACCGTGGATGCCGACCAAAGAGCCGACACGCAGGGGGAAGATGGTGTGACTTGTGCGGTCAAAAAGCATCAGCAGGCAGGGTTCGTGGTTGCCGCCGGCAATGGTGTTGAGGGCGGAAGCGTGGCGGGAGAGGAGTTTGGACGGGCCGGCAACGGTGTAAAAATACCGACAGATCTCACCCTCGGGATCGGCCAGCGTTTGCAATAATTGTATGCGATTGGACTCACTTTCGGTGCTGATAAAGAGATAAAGCATGATGGTTTTCCTCGGTCTAAAAATCAAGAAACATTCCTTAAAATGGGGAAAAGGTAACAGAATTGTCACTTTTCTGTGCAAAACTCAGTGGAAAGTGTGGGAAAAATCGGAATAGTTCCTATTGATATTTTAACAGAGAATGGCTTGTAATGCAATGAAGAATATGGTATGGTATGTATAGAAACATTAAAAAAGTTGCAGGAGGATCTGACGCAATGAAGCGAACGGATTACATGAATTGGGATGAATATTTTATGGGAGTGGCGCTTTTAGCCGCCCGTCGTTCCAAGGATCCCAGTACGCAGGTGGGGGCCTGCATTGTTGATCAAAATAACATCATTCTCTCGACCGGATACAACGGATTTCCCTACGGTTGTTCGGATGATACCTTCCCGTGGGGGCGCACGGGTGAAATTAACGATACCAAGTATCCTTACGTGGTGCATGCCGAGCTCAACGCCATTCTCAATGCGCAGGGGCGCTCTCTGAGAGGGGCTCGCATCTATGTTGCGCTTTTCCCTTGTAATGAGTGTGCCAAGGCCATCATTCAGTCGGGGATTCGGGAGGTTATCTATCTGTCGGATAAGTATGCCACGACCGATTCCACCATGGCGTCCAAGCGGATGCTGGAGGCGGCTGGCGTGAGGCTGACCCCCTTTAGATCGGAGCATAAAGAGATCGTTCTTTCCTTCGAGGTAGAATAATGCACTACGAGCAGGGCATCTTCTACATGGACGGCCTGCCCCGTACGGCCACGCAAGCGTTATCCACCGCCGAGCAGGCGACCGAGTATGTTGTTTCGCACGGCATGGTGCCCTTTTTCACGGGGGACGTAGCGGGATTATCGATTGAGGAGAACACCTATCGGGACGACTGGTGGTGTGAAGATCCGATACGGGATCCGTGGGAATGGCGCAAGGTGCTGGCCAATGAGGCACGTGTGGTATACGGCAAGTTTTTTAGCGGCAAGGCCGGATTTATGGATATCGATTTGTTCCCGTTGCTGTGCGCCTATCGGCGGGACGGGTATGATTTTGAGACCTTGTATGAGATGGGTCGGATTTCCCAGCGAGAGCGAGCCGTTATGGATGCGATCGGCTGGGAGGTGCGGCACAATGCCGAGATCCGCAAGCGGGCGGGATTCGGCAAGAACGGATACAAGGGGTATGAGAATATCACGGTTCGGTTGCAGGACAAGACCTATCTGATCATTCGCAAATTTCAGCAGCGCCTCAACAAGCTGGGCCAGCCCTACGGCTGGTCGGTGGCGCACTTGGCTCGGCCCGAGGCTTGTTTTGGTGAAGATTTTATTAAAAGTGAATATGCCTTATCTCGAGAGCAGGCCAAGGAGCGGCTGATGCAGATCCTGATACAGCGCAATCCCCAAGCCTCGACGGCGGCGTTGGAGAAGATGCTGGGATAAGGAAAACCGCTGAAGGAAGGCTTGCAATTTGGGGCAGATGTGATATACTGGAAACACAAACAGAATAAGGAGAAACGATATGAATATTTGGCATGATATGAGCCCTAAGCGTATTACGCCTGATGATTTCATTGCTATCGTGGAAATCGAGAAGGGCAGCAAGTGCAAGTATGAGCTGGACAAGGAAACGGGCATGCTGATGTTGGATCGCATCCTGTACACCTCCACCCATTATCCGGCCAACTACGGTCTGATTCCTCGCACCTATGCGGATGATTTGGATCCGCTGGACGTATTGATCTTGAGTTCGGAGGCGATTTTGCCGCACACCGAGGTGCGGTGTTATCCGATCGGAGTGATCTCAATGCTGGATAACGGGCGCAGTGATGAGAAGATCATTGCCATTCCTTTCAATGATCCGTCTTATAATACCTACAACGATATTTCCGAGTTGCCCTCGCATATCTTCGAGGAGATGCGCCACTTCTTCAGCGTATACAAGACGCTGGAGGATAAGGAAACGACGGTGGATGAGATCCACGGAGCATTGGAGGCCAAGAAGATCATAGCGGCCGCTATCAACAGTTATATTGAAAATTACTGCAAATAATGAAGATGAGGAACTGCAAAAAGCGCAGTTCCTCATTGATTTTTCGGTAAAAAAGGAGTATAGTGTAGAAAGAACGTTCAAGGAAGGAAAACACATGGAAATTTTAACAGCGACAATTGAACAGATGGCCTTCTTGTTTTGCTTGATTGCGCTTGGTGTAATTCTGGCCAAGGTTAAGGCGATCCCGACGGGTACGGCGGCGGTGCTGGGTAAGTTGGAGAACAATTTGCTCATTCCGGCATTGGTGCTTTATACCTTTGCCACCAATTTTACCCCCGCAAAACTGGCTTCAGCCGGCAAGTTGTTCCTGCTGGGGCTTGGCATTTCCATGGTGATGTGTGCGGTGGGCTGGGCGCTGGCACGCTTGTTTGATAAGGATGAAACGGTGCGGGCGGCATATACCTACGGTTTGGCTTTTGCCAACTTCAGCTATATGGGAAATGCCGTGGCGGCGGCCGCATTCCCCGAATTTTTCTTGGATTATCTGATTTTTACCCTGCCGATGTGGATTATGATTTATGTGTGGGGTGTGCCCTATGTGCTGGTGCCTCGGCAGGAGGGTAAGCGCACGGTGGGCAGCAGCATAAAGGCGCTGATCAATCCCATGATGATTTGCATGATTGTGGGTATGGTCATTGGTCTTACGGGGTGGCAGATGCCCGGATTTCTGGACAAGACGGTGGCGACGGTAAAGGATTGGATGTCGCCCGTGGCCATGTTGTTGACCGGCATTACAGTCGCAGGCATGAATATTAAGAAAAATCTCTCCATGTGGAGCGTGTATGTGGTGACCTTTATTCGGTTGATTGTCATTCCCTTGGTTTTCCTTGGGATTTTCATGCTGGTACCGAGCGACCGTTCTTTGGTTATTTGCTGTACCTGTGCGATGGCGATGCCGCTGGGGCTCAACGCCGTTGTTGTGCCGGCGGCCTATGGCAAGGACACCTCGGTAGCGGCCGGCATCTCGATTATTTCGCATATTATCTCTTGCGCAACCATCCCCTTGATGTTTTACCTGATGATGAATTGGGTGCTGTAATTTGAATGATATGTGTACTCGTTTCTATCATTAAGAAAACCACCGAGAGTATTCTCGGTGGTTTTTTGCAGAATGCCAAGAAACAGGCCGGATAGGATTAAACTAAGAACCGTTCCTGTTTTTGATTAATGACCGGAATAATCACGGTCAATATGAATCACGCAGAACAAAGTGGGGTCTTGCTCGGATACGGCTTGGCAGACGTGATTGCGAATCTCGGCATCGGAGACCTTAACCGAAAAGGGAACAACAATATCAAAGATGAGATTCGTATGCGTCGGGCCCTGCACCACACGAAAATCGTGAAAGGACAAGGGCATATTGAGCGTATTGAGAATATCGGACACCATGCGGCGCAGGGCATCGGTCTGCTCATCGTCGGTAGTGATGGGGTCCATGTGAATGACAGCTTCGATGTTAAGCTCCTGACCCAGTTGCTTTTCAATATTATCAATGGCATCGTGCAGTAAAAGAATGTCCCCCTTGGCATCCACCTCAGCGTGCAGGGAGGCCATGCAACGTCCGGGGCCGTAATTGTGAACAATCAGATCGTGAATGCCCAGCACCTCGTCGTGCGCCATGACCAGTTCCTCAATTTGAGAAACAAGCTCAGGCTCGGGCGGCTGACCCAGCAACGGGGCAATCGTTTCCTTGGCCGCCTTAAACCCGCTAAAGAGGATAAAGAGCGAAACCAAAGCGCCCGCCCAACCGTCTAAGGGCAGACCTGAAAATGCGCCGACAACGGTGGCCGCCAGCACAACGGCGGTGGACAGACAATCGCTGATGCAGTCGGTCGCCGTGGCCATCATGGCATCACTGTGAATCTGTAAGGCGATCCGGCGGTTATAGAAGAACATATATAACTTAATCAGAATGGAAGCGCACAAAATGATAAGGGAGAGCAGATCCAGAGAGGCTGTTGAGGGGTGGAAAATCTTCTCAATTGAACCGGTAAGCAGTTCAAATCCGGCCAGCAGAATCAGCAAGGACACGGCAAGCCCCGTAAGATATTCAATGCGGCCATGCCCGTAAGGATGCTCACGGTCGGGCTTTTGCGCAGAAAGCTTGAAACCAATCAGGGTGATAATGGACGAGCCGGCATCGGACAGGTTGTTAAAAGCATCGGCCGTCACGGCAATCGAGCCGGATAGCGTACCCGCCAGAAACTTTCCGGCAAAAAGCAGGAGATTCAGGGCAATGCCCAGCCCGCTGCACAAGGTGCCGTAGGCCGTGCGCACGGGAGGAGCTGTATAGTTTTTGTGATCCGGAATGAACCATCTAGCCAAAAGATTAACCATAATTTTACCGCCTTTTTGTTTGAGTCCATTGTAACACAAGCATGAGGTATTGACAAGAGGGGACGGTTCCTTTTATAATAGAAGAAACGGAGGATATACTATGGACATTTTGATTATTGACGGGCAGGGTGGCAAGCTGGGTGCCGGCTTGGTGACTGCCGTAAAAGAAAACTACCCGCAGGCGACCGTGACCGTCGTAGGCACCAATGCCATCGCCACCGCCGCCATGCTTAAAGCCGGCGCTGCACAGGGCGCAACGGGGGAAAACCCCGTCATCGTTGCCTGCCGCAAGGCTGATGTCATCTTAGGCCCTATCGGGATCGTAACGGCCGATGCCCTCTTGGGTGAGATCACGCCCGCCATGGCGGCGGCCGTGGGCGCAGCCTCAGCCCGAAAGATCCTCATTCCCATGAACCGTTGTGAGATTCGGGTGGTCGGGGTGAAAGAATTAACCATGAACGACTATATCGCTCTGGCGATAAAGGAGATGGAAGCATGAAACGGATTGTGGCACTGGTACTGACATTGCTGCTTGTGTGCGCCGGCTGTGCCAAGAAACCAACGGTGAAAATCGGCGTGCTCGAACCGCTCAGCGGGGAATATGCCGCCGCCGGCCAGTCGGAATATCTGGGCATCCAAGAAGCGCTGGAGGCCAACCCCATGCTCGGCGATGCCCGTGTGGAACTGGTGGTAGCCGATAATCTTTCCACCGAAGACGGCGCTCGTGAGGCGGCAAAATCCTTGGTCGACCAAGGCGTGCAGATCGTCATTGGCAGTTGGGGCAGCTCTCTTTCCCAAGTCGCCGCCGAAGTGCTGGCCAAAAAGCAAATCCCCATGGTAACAACCACGGCGGGAAAAGTTGATAATGTTTCCTGTTTTTCTCTGGAGTTGAGCATTGCCCAGCAGGCGCAGGCGTTAACGGCCTTGATTGCCGAGCAGGGCTGGACTCGGGTGGCCATGGTGAGTGATCGCAACAGTTCTTATGATATGGCCATGCGCCAAGCCTTCATTGAGCCGGGCGGAAAAGAGAGTATATGCGCCGAAGCCCACGGCACAACGGAAAATCTGGCCGATTGTGTAGCGGCGATGGAGCAGGAGCAGGCCGACGTTTTGTTTATCCCGTCCATGGCCGATGCGGCGGCGGGAATGACCGAGTTGCCGATTTTAGGCGGGGATATCAGCACCTCCGATGCAGTGTACCATCCCATCTATGCCGAGGGCGGTGCTAAGTCGGTCGGGTATGACGGCTATTTGGTGGCTTTGGCCATCATGGGCGGAGAACCCAAGGAGATCGAAGGCAGAACGGGACGGTTACGGTTTGACGGGACAACCGTTATTCGCCAAACGTGGCAGATCCAAACGCTCGACGGCGTGAAAGAGATTTCGTAATAAAAAAGGTGTTGCAGAAACTGCAACACCTTTTTCTATGTAGGAATCAGAATACCCGTTTACCGGTTGTAAAGATAAGAGCAAAGAGCAGGACAATCAGCAGAATACTGCCAACGATGATCAAACCGCACCAGTAGGAGCGGGCAAAATTACGGCGGTTGAGATTTGAGCCGTTAATGGAAAAGATAATCAGGAAGATAAACCCGACAATGGGAATGGAAAAGAGAATCTGTAACCCAAAGTAGGCCCAGGGGGAGATCGGCTGATACTCCTCGGGAATTTGATCGGCCGTTACCGTCTTTTTGCGGGGCAAGGGAGTCGGCGTTACTGGCGCCGCTACCGCAACCTCAGCGGGAGCTTCTTCCGTGGACGTGCCACAGGCAGGACAGAACTTCAGATTTTCTTCTAATGTTGCGCCACATTGTTTACAAAACACAAGGATCACACTCCTATAAAAAATTACGAAACAAAGAACTCAAAACCGAGCGTAATGCCGGTCATGAGAATGCCGGCGATGAGCACGCCAACGGCGATGGCGGGCATGGCGTCCTTTAAGCGCATATTCATCATGCCGGCAATCAGGGCGCCCGTCCAAGCCCCCGTACCGGGCAGGGGAATGGCCACAAAGAGCAAAAGCCCCCAAAACTTGTATTTTTCCACCGTGCCTTTTTTGTTTTCGGCCCGTTTTTCTAATTTTTCGGCAATGCGACCCAGCCGCCCGCTTTTGCGCTTCATCCATTCAAAAATTCTTCGGATAAACAGTACGATAAAGGGCGCAGGCAGGAGATTGCCCAAATAGGATATGATAAAGGTGACCAAATGGGGCAGGCCCAACGCCACACCAACGGGAATCGCTCCTCGTAATTCAATTACCGGAAGGATCGATACAAAAAAGGTAATCAACCCTTTTACAAAGTCCGTTGAGTTTTCTCCCAAGGAGATAAACCACTCTGCTATACCCAAAATCACTACCGCCTTTATATTAGTATTTTTAGTATACCATAGTTTTCCGCAAATTTCCACTATTTCTTTTTAAGTAAAAAACGGATTTCCCGTATAGGAAATCCGTTTTTACTTAACCGCCTAAGTAGGCGTTCTTTACCGCATCATTCGAAAGCAGGGCCGAGGCCTTATCGGTCAGTACCACCTTGCCCGTTTCCAGTACGTAACCACGGTCGGCAATCGACAGCGCCATGGAAGCGTTCTGCTCAACCAGCAGAATGGTAATGCCCTGTTTGTGCATCTCCACGATCATATCAAAGATCTGTTGCACCAGAATGGGAGCTAAGCCCATCGAAGGCTCGTCCAGCATGAGCAGTTTAGGCTTAGACATCATGGCACGACCCATGGCCAGCATCTGCTGTTCACCGCCCGAAAGGGTGCCGGCGCTTTGACGGCGGCGTTCTTTTAAGCGGGGGAAGGAGTCATACACCAACGCCAGCGCATCGGCTTCTTCCTTGTTGGGTCTGGTATAAGCGCCCATCTGCAGGTTTTCCTCTACCGAAAGTCCCGCAAAGACACGGCGGCCTTCGGGGCAATGAGCCAGTCCGTCCCGCACAATAACATGGGGGGCTTTCTTGAGAATGGACTGCCCTTCAAACAAAATGTCGCCCGTCTTGGGACGGAGCAGACCCGAAACGGTGTTCAGTGTCGTCGATTTGCCGGCACCGTTTGCACCAATCAAGGTTACGATCTCGCCTTCGTTTACCTCAAAGGATACCCCCTTGATGGCGTGAATCGCACCGTAATAAACATTGATATCTTCAACTTTGAGAAGGCTCATGGTTATTCTCCCTTCTTGCCGAGATAGGCTTCAATAACGGCCGGATCGTTCTTGATCTGTTCCGGCGTGCCCTTGGCAATGATCTTGCCGAAGTTTAAGACGGCAATGGTATCGCAGATGCCCATGACCAAATTCATATCATGCTCAATGAGCAGAATGGCAATCTTAAAGGTGTCACGGATCTGACGGATGTTATCCATCAATTCAGCCGTTTCGGAGGGGTTCATACCGGCGGCCGGCTCATCCAACAGCAACAGGCAGGGATTGGTGGCCAAAGCACGGACAATCTCCAGACGGCGCTGTGCACCGTAGGGGAGAGAGCCGGCCTGATGATCGGCCAGATCCTCCATGTGGAAGATGGAGAGCAGTTCCATCGCGCGCTGCTTGGCAATTCTTTCACTCTTCCAGAAGGAAGGCAGACGCAGGATGGAAGCGCCCAAAGAGGTCTTCTGCTCCCGATACAGGCCGACCAGTACGTTGTCCAGCACCGTCAGCTTATCAAACAGACGGATGTTCTGGAAGGTACGGGCAATGCCCGATTGGTTGACCTGAGTGGTGGAGAAGTTATTGATATTCACGTGATTGAGCAGGATCGTGCCTCGGGTCGGCTGATAAACCTTAGTCAGCAGGTTGAAGATGGTGGTCTTACCGGCGCCGTTCGGGCCGATCAGACCGGCAATCTCGGTCGGGCCAATGGCGATGTTGAAATCGTCCACGGCACGCAGGCCGCCAAAATCAATACCCAAGTGATGGGTTTCAAGGACGGGCTGGCGATCGGCGTCATCGGGAGTGAGAAGCGGAGCATTCTTGTCTACACGAATCAGATTACTCATTGTCAGCGCCCTCCTTCTTGGTTTTCTTCAGTACAACCGCCGTCTTGTCCTCTACCCAAGCCACAATGCGCTTACCGCCCTTGGACTGGGTCAGCAGCATCATGCCGATAAGCAGGATGGCGTAGATGAGCATTCTCGCCTCGCCCAGCCCACGCAACATCGGCGTTTCGGGGAGCAGGGTGAGAATGATGGCGGCGATGATCGAGCCGCGCATGTTACCCATGCCGCCCAATACCACAAAGACCAGCAGGTCGATGGAGGTATTAAAGTCGAACTTGGTGGCCTGAACGCTGGCAATGTTCATCGAATAGAGCGAGCCTGCCATACCGGTCAGAATGGCCGATACGGTGAAGGCGGTGAGCTTGAATTTGAAGGCCGACAAACCGATGCTTTCAGCGGCGATGCGGTTGTCACGAATGGCCATGATGGCGCGGCCGTGCTTGGAACGCATCAGGTTGAGCGCAACAGTCAAGGCAAAGAGGATCAGCGAAAAGCCAATAACGTAGGTGGAAACCTTGGGATGGCCGGTTGCGCCCATGGCACCGTTAATGATCTTGGTTGCATCCTCGGGCAGTTTATTCTGAATAAAGGAGAAGTGCCAGCCGGCATCGCTGCGGCCCAGATAGATGCAGTTGATGATCTGCTTGATGATCTCACCGAAGGCGAGAGTTACGATAGC